>JAQUNC010000032.1 GCA_028717805.1 Atribacterota bacterium | reverse complement strand
CCTTAATTTTTTTAGAGTATCATCTATTTATTATGGAGGTTCTTGATGGCCCATTTCAAGCTATTATTTTAATTAACGTTTTTCACTTTTACAGAAAATATAACACACACTCGCTTTTTTTGATTTTTTTAAACTTCTTACATCCTTTTCCAGGTTTTAATAATTTGTTATGTATATATTGCTTTATCAATTCAGCCTTTAATAAATTTCTGATTCTTTTATTATGCCTGTTATGACAATTTATAATAATAAAAAAGCCCCTCAGCTTAATGCTGAAGGGCTATACTTTTCTGGCTCCCCGGGTAGGATTCGAACCTACAACCCTCCGGTTAACAGCCGGATGCTCCACCATTGAGCTACCGAGGAATAACGCAAAAATTATTATAATCTAAAAAGTGCTAAAGGTCAACAGTAATTAAATATTTTTCTTTTTATTACTCAGATTAATTTTTATTAAGAGCATCTCTTTGTTCCTCTAATCCAGATAATCTCTTAATTTTTTACTTCGGCTGGGGTGTCTTAGCTTTCGAAGAGCCTTTGCTTCTATCTGTCTTATCCTTTCCCTGGTAACACCGAATTCTCGACCTACTTCTTCTAAGGTATGAGGGTGTCCGTCAGCAATACCAAATCTTAATTCCAGAACACGTTTTTCCCGGTAGGTCAATGTTTTTAAGACATCATCCAATTGTTCTTTTAATAAAGTATGAGAAGCTATTTTCGGTGGTGCTGGTGAATCTTCGTCCTCAATGAAATCTCCCAGATGGCTATCATCTTCTTTTCCAATAGGACTTTCCAAAGAAACCGGTTCCTGGGCTGTTTTAATAATTTCCTTAATCTTTTCCAGAGGCAATTCCATTCTTTCCGCAATCTCTTCTATAATTGGTTCTCTGCCCAATTCTTGCAGAAGAAGTCTGGATACCCGTACCAGTTTATTGATTGTTTCAACCATGTGAACTGGAACTCTTATAGTTCTAGCTTGATCAGCAATAGCTCTGGTAATAGCCTGCCTGATCCACCAGGTTGCATAAGTGCTAAACTTATAACCTCGACGATAATCAAATTTTTCTACTGCCCTAATTAAACCCATATTCCCTTCCTGAATTAAATCTAAAAAAAGCATACCTCTCCCAACATAGCGCTTGGCAATACTGACTACTAATCTTAGATTGGATTGAACTAGTATTCTTTTAGCCTCTTCATCTCCAGCTTCCATGCGTTTAGCTAATTCTATCTCTTCATCAGCAGTTAATAGTCTTATCTGTCCAATTTCCTTTAGATACATTTTTACCGGATCATCAAGCTCAATACCTCTACCAATTATCAAATTAGCATCTGCCTCTTTTTTAGAAATGGCTAGGGTACCTTTTTTCTTTGGCTTTTCTTTTTCAGAAATAAAATCATCTTCTTTATCTTCTTCTTCATCTATAACATCTACACCATATCTATTCAAGGTATCATATAAATCTTCAATCTTATTTATATTCAATATTTCATCTTCCAGGTAATTTTCAATCTCCTGGAAAGTAACATAGTTTTTCTCTTTCCCTTTCTCAATTAGCTTATCTATCTCTTTTTTCTTAGCCATATAATAAGCTCCTCTGTATATCAATATTTTATAATTAATAAACTTAAAATAAATATCATGCCATTGTTTTTATTTTATGCATTATTTCCTGGTATTCCTGTAAAAGTTCAGGAGTTACTTCCTTATTTCTTTTTTCCTCTTCTTGTATGGCACCTTTAATCCTACCTAATTCTAATTTGAGTTTATTTGTTTTAATGGCTTTAATTGAACGCTCAATGGCACCTGTATCCAATGAAATAACATCTCTTAGCATAATCCGTGATATTAAACTAATTATATCGGGCTTTTCAATTTTATCCATCACTTTTTGTAAAGATATCTTTTCACCTTTATCAAATAAATTCATAATAGTGGAAACAATTTCCTTGTGCTCTGATATAGTAAAATCCTTTACCTGTAATTCAGAAAATATCCTTTCAATATAGTCTCTTCTTTGTAACATAGTGCCTATTAATATTTTTTCAGCATTAACATGAGTTGATTCTACTGAGGTATTAGTTAAAATATTTGCTAATTGTCTATTACCCTTTTTATATTGGATTAAATCTTTGAAAATACTTTCCTCAGTTAAATCTAATCTTTCAGCAATTTTTTTTACTTCATTTCGCAATTCAATATCACTATTTATATCACTTAAATCCTGGAATAATTCTTTAATTATTGAAAGTTTTCCTCCGCTGCTGGTCGGATTATATTGCTGTAATAAAACTTCTAATTTATAATCAATCAAAGGTAAAGCTTTTTTTAGCAAATCAATAAAAAATATTTTATCTTTCTTTAACAGAATATCTGCAGGATCACTTTCAGGAGGTAAAGTGACAATCCTTATATTCATTCCTGCTTTCTTTATCATACTGAGACTCCTTAAAGTGGCACTTTTGCCGGCAGTATCTGCATCAAAAGCAATAAGTATTTCATCGGCAAATCTTTTTACCAAATCAATCTGCTGATTAGTTAGAGCAGTACCCAGAGAAGCAACCACATTTTCAAATCCATGTTGATGAGCCATTAACAGATCAGTATAGCCTTCCACAATAATTACTTGATTTTTCTGTCGAATACTTTTTTTGGCCTGGAAAAGTCCATAGAGATTTTTAGCCTTATTGTAGACCAGCGTCTCAGGTGAATTTATATATTTTGGCAATTTATCATCTAACACTCTTCCACCAAAAGCTATTAACTTACCCTGTAAATTGAAAATAGGAAAAATAATTCTATCACGGAAATAATCAATCGCTTTACCGGTTTTGTTGCTTCTGGAAACTAAACCTGCTTTAAATAGATCTGTTTGTGGTATTTTTTTTGAATATAAAATCTTAACCAGATGCTCAAAACCTGGTAAAGCATAACCCAGACGAAATTTCTTAATTATATCTTTAGAGAAACTCCTTTTCATCAAATAATCCAGAGCCCTTTTCCCTTGCGGTAAAAATAGATTTTTATGATAATAATCTGCAGCGAGATCATTTAATTGAAAAATAAGCTCTTTTTCCTGAACATTCTTGATATTCTGTTTATCATTAACCGGTAACTGTACTCCCGCCTTATTCGCTAATAGCTTAACAGCTTCTGGAAAATTGACTTTCTCCATCTTCATTATAAAAGTAAAGATATTTCCACCTTCTCCACAGCCAAAACAATGAAATATTTGCCTTTCGCTATCAACCATAAAAGAGGGAGTCTTTTCCTGATGAAAAGGACAAAGCCCCTTATAGCTTTTTCCACTCTTCTTTAAGGGAACATACTCAGAAATAATAGCAATGATATCTATCCTATTTCTAATTTCATCTAATATTTCTTCCGAATATCTTATCAAATCAAAGTTCCTCTCTAAAGAATATCTTCTACTATTTACTTCTACAAATAAATCAAATATCCTTCTTTTTATTTATTTTTTTATTAATATTTAAAAATTTAAAAAAATCATTCCTATTATAAGCTGTAAATAACAATAAGAATGATTGCAATTATAATTCTATATTTCTTGTTTTTTTATATCAAAATTTTAGATTAAAACAGGCTACCTGAAAAATCTTCCTTTACATTTGTTTTATTCACTTTTCCGTATTGTCCACCACCACCAGGGATTAGTGATAATTCACCTTTTCGAGCTAATAAAATATCTGTAGCAATTTTAAAACCAACAATCTGACTTAATTCCTGCAGAGTAGCCTTATGAAGAATATTCATCTCTGTCCCAAAATAGCTAAATAACTTTTCCCTGGTTTTTTTACCAATTCCTGGAACAAAATCAAGAGCAACCTGATGATAATATGGTGGTCTATGTGATGGTGATACTGTATTACGATTATTACTTATTTCCATAATTCTATCCAGTACACCTTTAGTGACTCTTTGGCTACCACATTTTTCACAATAAAATATCGGTGGTAAGCCATTGGCAGTAGTATTACATTCATCACAAAAAGTGCGGTGATATTTCCCCAGTTTAGGATCAAGACCATAATTTGCTATTACCTTTCTATCCGATTCTCTCCTTAAAGCCATCAACAATTCTTTAAAAGTCGGCTGTTCCATTTGTATTATATTATATTCCCGACCAATCTTAGGCAGAGAATGGGCATCAGAATTGGTTAAGAAGGTAAAATCAGATAGTTCGATTAAGTAATCAGCGAGAAAAGTATCTGAGCTCAGTCCCAATTCAATAGCCGGTATTTTTTTTAAAGTTGAGGAAATAAAAATTTCCTTCAAATGAGCAGCACAACTACCAAAAACACTCTTATAAGGAGTAAAAGCATGGGCAGGAATAACTATGCCACCTAAACTGTTCACCATATTAAAAAAATCCTGAGCAGTCATTCTGCTATTCTGAGAACTTAAATTTAAATTAGTTACCATCTTGCTCATTCTTTTACTGAATTCACGTATATCAGCAAAGTATGGGAAATAAGCAATCTGATGAGACAAACCTCCATTAATTTCTTTAGTTTCTATCTCTGAGCCTAAAATAACTGTTACTGTATTCCGATAACGCAATCCTCCATCCTGCAATTCTTCCATTGCTCCTGAATGTATCATAGCTTCGATATCTTCGATGACCCGGGGAGAAGCGCAATCTACAATACCGACAATATCAATTCCTTTTCTAATCTGGCATTCTCTGGCAATATTGGCAAAAGTTAAATCTCGAGATGCAGTTACCTTAACCGGTAAATTATTCTCATTTCTCCCGATATGAACATGTAAGTCCACAAAATAGTGATTCTGTTCTTTTTCTCTCATTTATTCAGCCACCATAAAATTCCAACTAAAGATTTAGCATCTCTAATCCTCTTATTTTTTATTAATTTGCTAATTTCAACTTTATTAACTTCTATTATTTCTATAAATTCATCCTGATCAGTATTACTTTTAGTCTGAATGAGGTCCCTGGCAAAATAAAGAGTTAATTTCTCACTGCAAAAACCAGGAGCTGAGAAAAATTCAAAAATTTTTTGCCATTTATTTGCTAAATAACCAGTCTCTTCTTCTAATTCTCTCCTGGCACAATCGATTATCTTTTCTGATGGTTCAATAGTTCCGGCGGGCAGTTCTAATAAAAATTCTTCAACTGCTTTACGAAATTGTTTGACCAGTATTATTTTCTGCTGCTCTTTTTCAGCCAAGATTACCACGGCACCAGGATGATCTACAATTTCTCGATCAGCATTTCTTCCATTGGGGAGAATAACTATATCTTTTCGCAGTTTAATTATTCTCCCGCTATAAATTCTTTCAGACTCAAAGGTCTTTTCAGGAATTTTTTCTCTACTCATTTATTATTTTACCAAAATTACTAAATTAGAAAGAAATTATTGTAATTTTCTTATTTTAACCAGTTACAATTTTTTCTCCACTTTGTAATGCTATTTTATTTAATTCAATGATTTTTTCTAACTTTTTACCCAGTGTTTTTTCTAAAGACTTAAAAACTGTTTCCATTTTCACACTCTTACTTTTTGCAACATAACTACCCAATGCCACCATATTGGCAACTCTTAAATTACCCAGTTCATTAGCTATATCATTTGCGGGGACCTTTACTACCTGTACGTCATCTCGATTAATATTTCGGGAAATAAGTGATTGATTAACGATAATTATACCACCTTTTTCTACCATAGGTTCAAATTTATCTAAAGAAGGTTGATTCATTGCAATTAAGGTAATGGGATTGGGAACAACTGGTGAGGCAACCTCTTCTGAAGAAATAATAACAGTACAGTTGGCTGTACCTCCACGCATTTCTGGACCATAGGAGGGCATCCATGCTACATGCTTACCCTCTAACATACCAGCATAAGCAATTAATCTTCCCATTAAAAGAATACCCTGACCACCAAATCCGGCAATAATTATTTCATCTAACATTTAAGATACCCTCCTCTACACATTTAAACTCACCTAAGGGATAGTATGGTATCATGTTTTTCTCCAGCCATTCATTAGCTTCTTTTGGACTTAATCCCCAGTTAGTAGGACAGGTAGAAAGAACTTCTACTAATGAAAATCCCTTACCATCAATCTGGTATTGAAAAGCCTTTTGTATACCTTTTTTAGCTTTAACAATATAAGCCGGCTTAGTTAATGCTACTCGAGCAATATAAGCAGGGCTATTCAAGGTAGAAAGCAATTCACAAATACGAATAGGCATCCCCATGGTTTTCGGATCTCGTCCATAAGGTGAGGTCTGGGTAACCTGACCTTCCAGTGTTGTCGGTGCCATCTGACCGCCAGTCATGCCATAAATGGCATTATTAACAAATATAACGGTAATTTTTTCACTTCTGTTAGCAGCATGTACAATTTCAGCAGTTCCAATAGAAGCCAGATCTCCATCACCCTGATAGGTAAAAACAATATTATCTGGTTTTACCCTTTTTATTCCGGTGGCCGTGGCAGGAGCTCTACCATGAGCAGCAACAATCATATCACAGTCAAAAAAGAGATAGGCAAATACAGAACAGCCCACCGGAGCAATGCCAATAGTTTCTTTAGTTATATCTAAATCATTCATTGCCTCAGCAATTAAACGGTGAATGATTCCATGATGGCAACCTGGACAATAGGTAAAAGGTATTTCCGTTAAAGATTTAGGTTTTGCAAATACTTTTTTCATCAATTCTTTTCACCCCCATATATTTTTCATAATCAATAAAATTAATCTTATCTGGTTAATTCCAAACTATTTTAATAATCTTTTTACTTCTTCCAAAATTTCTACTGGAGATATAACTACTCCTCCGGTTCGTCCATAAAAGCTAACTTTTGCCTTACCATTAACTGCTATTTTAACATCTTCAACCATCTGTCCCAAACTCATTTCCGTGACTAATATTTTTTCCACTTTACTGGCAATATCTTCAATTGCTGCACCTGGAAATGGATAAAGGGTAATGGGTCTGATTAATCCAATATTTATACCTTCTTTTTTTGCTTTTTGAATAGCCGTTTTTACAATTCTTGCTACAATACCATAGGCAACAATAATTATATCAGGATTATCAATATTAAAGACTTCATATTCCACTTCCTTTTGTATATCCTGATATTTCTGTCCAATTTCATTGACTAATTTCTCCAGCTCATTGGGATCTAAATTGAAGGGTACAATTCTTCTAGCTTCTCGTCCCTTACTGGAGCCAAGAGCCCAATCTTCTTTTGCCGGGATACTTTTTTTGTTAAACTCCTTAAATTGAACGGGTTCCATCATCTGTCCTAACAATCCGTCACCTAAAATCATAGCAGGATTACGATATTTATCTGATAGATCAAATGCCTTAATGGTTAAGTCAACCAACTCCTGTACCGATGAAGGAGCAAGAACAATAAGATGATAATCTCCATGTCCACCTCCTTTGGTAGCCTGGAAATAGTCTCCCTGTGCCGGCTGAATAGAACCTAAACCAGGTCCTCCTCTCATTATATTGACTATTACACAGGGTAGCTCAGCGCAGGCAATATAAGAAATTCCTTCCTGCTTCAAACTGATTCCAGGACTGGATGAGGAAGTCATTACTCTGCCACCGGCAGCTGAAGCTCCATAAACCATATTAATAGCAGCAATCTCACTTTCAGCTTGAATAAAAGCAGCTCCTTCAATTTTTAATAATCTTCTTGCCATGTAGGCAGTTAACTCACTCTGAGGAGTTATAGGATATCCGAAATAATAACGGCATCCAGCATGAATAGCAGCTTCGCCAATTGCCTCATTTCCTTTCATTAATAATCTTTCAGCCATTGATAATCCTCCTTAAATTTAGATAGTATTCGTTAGTATTCTGCTATTTATAAACTTCTATAGCTACATCTGGACAGGTCATAGCACAAAATGCACATCCGGTGCACTTTTCCGGATTTATCTGTTCAGCAGGATGATAACTTTTTTTGTTAAAAGATTTTGACATCACCATTATCTTTTGGGGACATACTAGGATACATAATTCACAACCTTTGCATCTTTCCTGATCAATAATCACTTTTGCCATACAAAATCCTCCTTATTCATAATTTATATCTTATCATTAATCATTTATTCCATTTTCATTTTCCGGTTCATCCCATGGTAAATTCATATATCGTCGAATTATAATGGTATCTTCTGTAAAATTAGGCTTACCTATCTCCTGGTAAATAGATTTTTCAATTGTTAAATATCTTATTGGTAAATCAAGATATTTTGATACCTCTTTTACAATATTATGCCCCTTTGTAATTACCTCCAGGTTAGTTTGCTCCTCTAAATTAGGATTACTAATCAAACCATTTATTTTCAGACGAGAGGATAACTCAATATCCTGAAGCATCTTATGGATCTGTGTACTATTTTGAGTAAAAGGGCGGTAAGGATTAATTACCATGTTCATTTGATAATCACTATTTTTTAATACTGGATAGAAACTAGCCAATGATTTAGCACCAATTTCATCTCCCCCTACATCAATAAGCAATTTACGATTTGAATCCTGGATCACACCTTTTATTTCAGGAGAAATTAATGGTAAATCTGCCATGGCAAATTTACCTGGAGGAGCTATTATGTCGATCCCAATATCTTTTAATTTTTCTCTCATATCCCTAGAACGAAAATAAGGATTAACAATATCTAGATCAACAATAACCACCCTTTCTTTGCTCTTTAATGCTTCTATAGACTGATTGATAGCTATTTCTGTCTTTCCACTGCCAAAACTTCCAGTGAAAATAATTATCTCTTCTTTCAATAAATCTTCTCCTCCTCTTCTCCTTTTAAAACCCTCAATGCTCCTTGACAGAGTGAAAGCATTTCTTCTTCACCTGGGTAAACCATAACTAGTGCAATAAAACTTACTCGATCCTTTATCATTTCAACTACATAGTTAGAATGAGAAATACCTCCTGTTAAAATAATGGCATCAACATTTCCTTTCAGTGCAGTTGCTCCTTCTCCAATCTGTTTAGAAATTTGATATGCCATAGCCTCCAGAATAAGTTTTGCCTTCTTTTCTCCTGCCTTTATCTTTTTAATTACCTGTTCTACATCATTGGTATTTAAATAGGCAACTAATCCCCCTTCCCCTTTTATCATAGCCATAATTTTATCCTGAGAATATTTTCCTGAAAAACATAATTTTGCTAAATCACCCACTGGTACTGATCCACTTCTTTCTGGAGAAAAAGGGCCTTCCCCATTCAATGCATTATTAACATCAACCACCCTACCTTTTTGATGTATCCCTACTGATATTCCACCACCCATATGTACAACAATGAAATTAACATCCTGATAATTTTTTCCTAAATCAGAAGCTGCCTTACGGGCAACTGCCTTTTGATTTAAAGCATGAAAAATGCTCTTTCTAGGCAACAGTGGTATACCAGATATGCGGGCAATGTCTCCCATTTCATCAACTACTACCGGATCAACTATATAAGCAGGAATAGTTTTATTCTTAGTGATTTGATAAGCTAAAATAGCACCGAGATTAGAAGCATGTTCTCCAAATAGGCCTTTGCGCAGGTGATTTATCATTTTTTTGTTAATCCTATAAGTACCACTGGGTAGAGGTCTCAATAAGCCACCTCTACCAACTGTGGCATCAATATCATTAAGATTGATTTCTTTCTTTTCTAAAAATTCATAAATCACCTTTTCTCTAAATTCATATTGCTCAATAATGCAGTTAATGCTTTTTAATAAGTCACTGGAATGGGCTATTGATTCTGTAAATAACATCTTCTCATTCTTGAACAGCGATAATTTTGTTGATGTTGAACCAGGATTAATTACTAGGATATGATAAAATTTTTCCAAAAAAAATCACCCCTAAATATATTTTTATCTATTCTGATAGACACTCATTAGAATACCAAGGGCTATGGATCTTACTTTAGATATCGGACGATCAGAACGAGAAACCAGAACAACCGGTGCGGTGGTTCCTAATAACACTCCGGCTGGTTCAGCCTCGGCTAAATAAACTAGACCTTTAGCAAATATGTTTCCAGATTCAATTTCTGGAACCACAACTGCATCAACTTCTCCACTTACTGGTGAATTAATGCCTTTGTGTAATGCTGCCTCTTTGGATATGGCATTATCAAAAGCTAATGGTCCATCTACTATCCCACCCTCAATTTGTCCTCTATCTGCCATCTTGGATAAACAAGCAGCATGCAGGCTTGCTGGCATATCAGGATTGACCAATTCCACAGCAGCTAATATGGCAATTTTTGGTTTTTCAATTTCCAGACAATGACAAAAATCAATTACATTTTGTACGATTTGTATTTTCTGGTCCAAACCTGGAGCTATATTCATAGCTCCATCAGTCACTGTAAGAAGTTTTTCATATTTTTTTATTTTCAAAACATAGGCATGACTTAATAATCGATTTGTTCTTAATCCAATTTCTTTATCCAGTACTGCTCTTAATATACGAGCAGTACCTAACATGCCTTTCATCAATAGTTCCGCATTTTTCTCCCTTACCAGATTGACTGCTGTCCTAGCTGCTTCATCCTTGTCCTGTTTATTGATAATTTCATAATTTTGGGGATCAATATCTAATTTTTTACAGACCTCAATGGTCTCTTCTTTATCACCAACTAAAATACCTTTTACCAATCCCATCTGCCTGGCTTGTTCAACAGAACTCATAACATCTTCAGCTTGAGACACTGCCACAGAAATCCTTTTCGGACCATAATGTATCGCTTTTTCAATTACCTCATCAAATGATTTCAACATCATACAGTCACCTCTTTTTTAAAGAATTAAAGGAAATAATGTAAATTAGAATGGTACTGGTCCTATTTCTCATAAACTTTTGCTTCTTCTTCTCCGGTTAATACCCGTATAGCTCCCATAGCTAACGCTTTCATCTCTTCACTACCCGGGTAAACTATTACTGGGGCAATAAATTCTACTCTTTCTTTAATCCAGTTAATAAAAGTGTTACCTAGGGCTCCCTTATCTCCAGCACCATTTCCCGTTATTACAATTCTGTCAATTTCGCCTTTTAACACAGTCGCCATTTCTCCAATACCTTTAGCTACCTGATAGGCCATTGCTTTATAAATTAATTCAGCACTCTGGTTACCATTAGCTATTAATTCTTCTACTTCTAAGGTACTATTTGTTCCTAAATAAGCTACAATGCCACCCTTCCCCATAACCTTCTTGCACATCTCTGGTAAGGTATATTGACCTGAGTAACACATTTTTATTACATCCAATACTGGCAAACTACCAGTACGTTCGGGAGAAAATGGACCTTCACTACTGGCATTGTTAACATCAATCATCCTCCCTTTTTGGTGAGCACTGATGGAAATTCCACCACCTAAATGAACAACGATCAAATTGAGCTCTGGATATGGTTTTTTCATTTCTTGTGCAGCTCTTCTAGCAGCTGCCTTTAAACTGAGAGCATGGGAAAGGCTCTCTCTTTGTATTTCAGGAATACCGGAAATTCGGGCAATATATTCCATCTCATCTACTGCTACCGGATCTACAATAAAGGAAGGTACTTTTATTCTTTGAGCTAGTTCATAAGCAATTTGGGCAGCTAAATTAGAGGCATGTTCTACTCGAGGTTTTTCTCGTAATTCTTCTAACATTACTTTATTGATATAATATGTCCCACTGGGTAAAGGACTTAAAACCCCACCTCGACCAACTATGGCATCAAATTCTTCCAGGATAATATTATTCTGTTTTAATGATTGCAGAATAACCTGTTCTCTAAACTTATATTGATCAAAAAGCCCTTCAAACTTTTTTAATTCTTCTAAGCTATGTCGGATGATTTTTTGAAAAAGCTCTTTATCATTCTGAAAGATAGCTATGGAAGTAGAGGTAGAACCTGGATTTATTACCAATATTTTATAAATAATTTTTTTCTTCATATAAACCTCCTGAACCTTTTCCTTGTTAATATTATATAAGCAATTTTTATGCCAAAGAATAATATAAGGCCTATAAAATACAAAAAAGGTCTGTTTACAAAACAGACCTTTTTTGTAATCTCTTTTTATTAAGCCTTTCGAGTATTAATATTATTCTAAATATGATAAATATAATATTTTACTTACAAGATATGTACTATTTTCAAAGGATAATTAAGCAAAATAATGCACATAATTGCAATTAGTGGCAAAACTATTAAAATACTATAATTAATCTTCATTCATTTTTTATATAAATTAGTCGCTTTTAAAATCATAAACTTTCTTAATTTGATATTTTTGTATTTTATAATATAGTGTCCTTATGCTGATACCTAAATGCTGAGCAGTTTTTTGACAATTACCATTAAATATATTTAGAGTATTTAATATAATATTCTTTTCAGTTTCCCTCTTTATATTGTTTAATTTAATTACTTTATCCTTGCTAATTCCTGGTATCATATCAGCAGTAAAATATTCTTCCTCTTTTTTCTTTTGATTGGTCAAACTTATGAATTCAGGAAGATGTCTTTGTTTTAAAATATTTTCATACACTTTCATATTAATTACCGCTCTTTCAATAACATTTTCCAGTTCTCTGATATTTCCCGGCCAGGCATAATTCAATAATAATTCGATTACTTCTGAAGAAACGTCCTTTATATTTCTACCAAATTCCTGGTTGCATTTCCTGATAATATTTTGCACCAATACTGGAATATCCTCTTTTCTTTCTCTTAGAGGAGGGATAAAGATGGGGATAACATATAATCTGTAATAGAGATCTTCTCTAAAAAGGCCTTTCTTTACAGCTTCTTCCAGATTGGTATTGGTGGCAGAAATAATTCTTACATCTACATCTATAGGTTCATTGCTGCCAACTCTAACAATCTCTTTCTCCTGTAAAACCCTTAATAGCTTTGCCTGTAAATTCAAACTCATCATACCAATTTCATCAAGAAACATAGTTCCTCGGTCTGCTTCCTCAAAAAGACCTTTACGGCCTTTTTTGCTAGCACCAGTAAAGGCTCCACTTTCATATCCAAAAAGTTCACTTTCCAATAAGGTATCTGTTAATGCAGAACAATTAACTCTGATAAACTGTCTGTTTTTTCTGGAACTATGATTGTGAATAGCATGGGCAAATAATTCCTTGCCTGTTCCGCTCTCTCCATGTAATAGAACCGTAGCAGGGGTACTGGCAGCCTTAATAGCCTGTTCTTTAGCAATAATCATTGCTCTACTTTTACCCACAATATCGTCAAAGGCATATTTTGCTTCCAGGTGACGTACTCTTTTTTTAACCTGATTTAACTCTTCTGTTAAGTTTCTTATTTCTGAAAGGTCGTGAATTACCGCAACGCTTCCTTTTAGTTCCCTATCTACTATTACTGGTGCCACATTTACTAATACCTCTTTTTTATTAGGACCAACCTTCATTCTCACTCCATGCACTGGCATTCTGGTTTTTAATACTTTCATGTGCATACTTTCTCCCTCAGCAATATCTATATTTGAAGATTTACCCAATACATCATCTTCGGTTAATCCTATCAACCTGGTATAAGCATCATTAACCAGGGTATGTATCCCCTTTTCATCTACTACTGAAATAGCATCATCAGTAGAATTAATAATAGCTTTTAAAGTGCTCAAAATTTCCTTTTGTTTATGGATTTCCTTAAGAAGGGATTCGTTAATATTATTTTTTCTATTTTTCATTCCCCTCTACTCCCTTCCGGTATAGCATTTTTCTGGCATGTTCGATACTGATGGAACCATATTGTTCACCATCAAGCATCCGAGCTATCTCATAAAGTTGCTCATTTTCAGCTAGCTTCTTTATTGTTATGGCAGTTTTATTATGGTAGGTAGATTTGCTTATATAAAGATGCTGGTTTGCTTGACAGGCGATTTGAGGCAAATGGGTTACCGCTATTACCTGATGGTCTTGTGCAATCTTGGTTAATTTATGTGTTATAATATCACCTAAACGAGCACCCACTCCACTATCAATTTCATCAAATATCATTGTAGGTATTTGATCAGCTTTACTCAGTATAGATTTCAATCCTAACATAATTCTGGATACTTCTCCGCCAGATACTATCTCAGTTAGAGGCTTCGTCTTTTCTCCAATATTGGTAGAGATAAAAAATTCAATCCTATCAATTCCCTTTGAAGTTATCTTTAACGTTCTTTCTTCAATTGGTAAACCATTATGATCTTCCTGTTGCTCAATTTGGATTATAAATTTACAGTCTTTCATATTCAATTCTGCCAATTCCATTATGATATCTTGTTCTAATTGTTTGGCAATTGATTTTCGTTGGTTGCTTAAGTCCAGGGATAGCTGTATTAATATTTTTTCATCTTCTTGAATCTCTTTTCTCAACCTTTCGATCTTAACTTGATTATCTTCAATGGAGTTTATCTGTTTTTGTAAATTTTCATAATATTCAAGTATCTCAAATATTTGAGCACCATATTTATGTTTTAAATGGTTAATTAAATTTAAACGTTCTTCAATTTCCTGTAATTGATAAACATCCAGATCAATTTTTTCTTTATATTCCATTATCTGGGAAGAGACATCCTCCACTTTTAATTGTAGGTCTGTTAACTGTCCTTGAATATTATCAATATTTTGGTCCAGATTGGAAATAGTATTAAAATTGCTAATAAGCTTGGTTAAAATATCGTAAATTGAAGATTCTCCTGTACTATTGCCTTCAAATAAGGTTTCATGAGACTTTTCCATAATCTCTTTAATTTTTGCTTTATAACGAATTATATTTAATGACTCTTCTATTTCCCGGTCTTCTCCTTCTTTTAATTGTGCCTGTTCAATTTCTCTTAGCTGGAATAATATGTAATCCTTTTTAGATAAGATTTTTGAATGTTTTTCAGTAAGTTGATTTAGTAATTTTGTTTTTGTTTGCCATTGTTTATAATATTCATAAAATTGCTCTTTCTTTTCTAAAAAAGAATAATTTCCAAAACTATCAACAAAATCAATATGAAAGCTTTGATTCAGCAATGATTGATGATTATGTTGTCCATGTAAATCAATCAAATAATTACCCATCTCCTGAAGAAGAGAAAGGGTAACCAGTTGATTGTTAATAAAACATCTACTTCTTCTAGTTTGATGAATTTCTCTTCTGATGATTATCTGATAATCCCCAGGGGAAATATCACTAATGCTAAGTAACTCCTGTAAATGTCTCTGGGATATGGAATCCAGATAAAACAATGCTTCAACTTCTAAAAATTCTTTATCATTTTTAATCCAATTTTGGTTGATGGGGACACCCAAAATTACATTTATGGCTTCAATTATCATTGATTTTCCGGCTCCAGTTTCCCCTGTAATAACATTAAGCCCCTTTTCAAATTCCACACTTAATTCATCTATTAAGGCAAAATTTTTAATCTTCAGATATCCAAGCATGATTTAAGACCATCCATCATCTTCAAGAATATTAGGAAGGACTCTGCCACTCCATTTCAATTTTCTTCTTAAAATACCATAAAAGCTTTTTCCGGGTCCGGGAAAGGTTACTAATTGAGTTTTATATTTAGACTTTTGAATTACTATTACATCATTCTCTTCTAAGTCAAAGCCCTCCTGCCCATCAACTGTTAACATTACTTCCAAGTTTTTTGATCGAACAATTAGCTTAATGTTGTCCTTATGATGAATCACCAGAGCTCTAGCTGAAAGTGTATGAGGACATATGGGAGTAATAATAATGGTTTTTAAAGAAGGATAAATAATCGGTCCGCCAGCGGAAAGAGAATATGCCGTTGAACCAGTAGAAGTAGAAATGATTAATCCATCAGCAGCATATTGAATGACATATTCATCGTTAATAAGCATATCTAAATTAATTAATCTAGCAAATAATTTCTTTGCTACGACTATATCATTAAGACAATAAAACTTACCATTTCTTTTGCCTTCTCTCATGATATAACCATATAACATCATTCTCTCTTCAATTTGATAATTATCTTCCAAAATGCATGGAAGATAATGATCTATTTCTTGTAAACCAATCTGGGTTAAAAAACCCAATCCACCCAAATTTATTCCACAAACTGGTATATTATATGGTGAAGCCAATCTGGTAGCCCTTAAAAGAGTACCATCCCCTCCTAAAGAAAAAAACATATTTAACTCTTGATAAGGCTCAGTAAGAAAATTTATTTTTTTTGACTTATCAAACAAGCTGATTATATTTTTTGGTAGATAAACATCAATACCTTTATCATTTAAAAAATTAATTATCTTTTTTGTTACATTAAAGTTCTTGTCTTTTTCCTCATTTACAATTATACCTGCTTTTAAAATATTCATCTTTTTCCTCTTCTGCAATCCTATAATATAAATACATACATTATGATCATGGTAATCAATGTTCCTAATAGAAAAAATAGGATATTTTCAACTAATCTAGAACGAAAGTAGGGAAGTAGAAATCTTATCTCTGAAAATTTTCTAGAATCCATATCAAATAGAATAATGCCATATGGTTGATAAGCTAAGAAATATTCCAACAATTGTCTTCTGGTCTCCTTTTTGGTTATTTTATTTTGAGATCCGCTCTTAACTTCTACTACATATGTCCGGCCACTCTTCTTAACTAAAAAATCAATTCTTATCGAATAGCGATGAAGCGTTGTCCCGGCTTTGATAATTAGAGGTTTGCTTTGTTGCCTATCTATAATCTGAAAACCATTTCTTTTTAGCCACTTCTCTGCTTTATTTTCTGCACGCTTACTAATAAAAGATCTCTTTGTAGCCTGTTTACTATTAAGAATATTTTTTATTCTCAGATATACTAAGAGAGAAAGGATTCCTCCCAGTAATAATAAAATAATAACTAGATACCCAAGAGGAATTCTTCCCCTTGATAATCCCTGAATCGATATAAAATTCAATATTTATTAATCCCTTTATCTTGTTTCTAAAACAAGATAGTTTTTTTGGAAAAGCTTTTTCTGGGAGGGGCAATCAAGTGATAGATACCATGATTACCCAGTATTTAATATTTGGCATAATGAATTCTATCTTTAACTAAGGCATAAAAATTATTAGGCTTATATCCTCTATCCTAAAATCTAATTTAACATATATTTCTTTATTATAATTATAATTGGTAAAAAACAATGATATGTCACCTAAAAAGGAATCAAATTCTTAAAAATATTGTTAAAGACACTTGTTAAGGAAATAGCAATGTGCTTCATCTACAACTCTTTTAATTTGATTAATATGTGCTAAAGTTAAATTATTATCTCTTTCCTTTTTTACTAAATAAATTAAGTATTCAATATTGCCAGGGGAATTTTTAATAGGTGAAAAGGTAAGATTAAGAAACTGCAAGGCACTTTTAGTTTGTTCTATCAGATTCACAATTACCTCTTTATGTATACCTGGATTGTCAACAATACCACCCTTCTTTACAAATTTTCTTCCTGCTTCAAATTGTGGTTTTATCAGAGCAACAACTTCCCCTTCTGTTTTTAATAATCCCGCTAACACCGGCAATACCTTTTCTAAAGAAATAAAAGAAACATCTGCAGTAGCTAAGTCAAATAGGCAATCAAATTGATCTTTATGGATATATTTAATATTAGTCTTTTCCATATTTATAACTCGACTATCTTGACGTAAAGTCCAATCCAGCTGTCCATATCCTACATCTACACAATATACTTTTTTAGCACCATGCTTCAATAAACAATCAGTAAAACCACCGGTGGAAGCACCTACATCTATTATTGTCTTCCCATTCACCTCAATATTAAATACAGTTAAAGCCTTTTCCAGCTTAATTCCACCCCTACTAACGAAGCGCGAGGAATCTCTCTCTACAGTCAATTTGCAATCTATATTACATTTTGTACCAGATTTATTTATCGTTACTCCATTTACTTTTACCAGATTAGCCATAATATATCTTTTAGCTATCTCTCGGGAATCCAGTAATCCTCTATCAACTATTAATTTATCTAAACGTTCTTTTTTTATCATTCCTTTAATTTTTATATCAAAAATCTATAATTATCTTCTTAACCAACTATCATCCCTCTCCAGAGGAATGCTGGTATCAACATGACCTACTAAAGTTTCCCCACTATTGCCGTCCACCATTATTTGTACCTTATTAATATCAGGGAAAGAAGTTAGAGTTAATACTATAGAATATACAGTTAATAGCTCTCCAGTGCTTCCTCCGGAATGGTTTTTTATTATCTCTGAGGAAAGGTCAATATAAGCAATACCATCACTAATGTATAAAGCATTAACCCTGGTAGTAGATGGTACTGTGGGATAAAGATTGCTATTGGTTGGACCCTTAATTAGTTCAATAATAGCTTGTTTAGCCATTTCCTCAGTCTTTTGTATATTCCTATATTCTGGAACTAAATATTGTGCATTATCATCAGCAAAATATAATACTACTTGTTCTTCTTCTAATACAGATGGTGGTTCCACCTCAATCTCTTCTCTACTACTCTCTTCAATTTCTATCCTTTCTCTTTCTTGAAATAGAGGAAATACAAATTTTTGTACTAAAAAGAAGATAATAACCAACAAAAAAATTAATATAATTAAGTTCAGAGTTGATTTGAAGATATTTTTTTTCTTTCTTCTTCTGGCCATCTCGATCCCCTATTTAAATGTTTTCAGGTATATTTCTTACATACTCCAATACTGCCTGATTAAGTGCTTGTGCCACTTTTTCTCTAAATTCAGGAGTTTTTAATAATTTTTCCTCATTGGGATTAGAAATAAAACCTACCTCTATTAATATGGCTGCCATATTAACACCTTTTAAAACAATAAAGGGAGCTTGTTTGACACCTCTATTTTCTAAACCGGTATTTTGAACTAATCTTTTCTGTACTATTTCAGCAAAATCCAGACTGAATCCTATACTGGCACTTTCTTCTAAATCAGCAATAATCTGATTTAAGATATCATCTTCATAATGGTAAAATTGGCTTGCCTTGTTTTCTCGATCAGCAACATCCTTTGCTGATGCGCCGATATAACGGGAATTCAAAACATAAGTCTCGATGCCCTTAGCAGTCGAAGAGCCTTTCTGCATAGCTGAATTGGTATGAATACTAATAAATACAGTTGCCTCTTTTTGCATAGCAATAAGTGGTCTATTTTCCAGTGGTATGTCCACGTCCTTTTCCCTGGTAAGATACACAGTTAAACCATTATCCTGTAGTATTTTCCTTAGCTTCAAAGCAATGTCAAGAACTACATCTTTCTCTCTTAGCCCACCGGATCCAATTGCTCCAGGATGATTGCCACCATGTCCCGGATCTATTACCACAATGCGACGTTTCTCATCCTTAGGGGCTTCTGTTTTTGTTTCCTGTGAAATTTCTGTCTGGACCACTGTACTTGCCTGACTCTGGGGAATAAAAATATCTACTATAATACGATCTGGTGAAGACAAATCAGATACTTGAAATTCATATTTTCCTTTCAAATCGGTAACAACTCTAACTGTCTCCTGAGTGAACTGACCACTTCTTACTCTGCTTACTAATGAATCATTAACAATTACTTCCTTCTGTTTTTCGCTCAATTGATTGAGGGAGGCTTCAACATCAACTACCACCCTTTCGGGATTACTCAGGGTGATGACCTGGTAAGAGCTCTTTTCCGACAAATCAATAACTATCCGCGTTTTATCTTTATGGGAATAACTTCTTATAGAAGTTACATTTGGTCTATGACTGGTAATACTTATCTCTTGGGAAGTCTTATTCCATTCACTTTCAATTTCAGTCAATAATTGTACTACTTCTAAAGGGATCATTACTCTATTTTCCATAATTGTAGGAGAATCCTCAAGAATAACTTTTTTTCCATTAATTTGTGCTTCTGGAAGATCAATGACTAAGCTTACCTCTTTCCCTCCTAAATTAAGATTTAATAATTTTAAAGCGGGAAACCAAGTGATTCTACCGCCTAATGCCTCAACAATATCCCTTGCCGGTAAAAATATACGACCATTTACTAAAATTGGTGATACATTGGTATTTAGAATAGCATCGTTTAGTTTTAATTGAATGTCATTCTGCTGTGCCAGTATATTTTGATCTGGTATATAAAACAGTAATAAAATTAATAAAATTATTAAGACTACATAATTGTATTTTTTTATCAAGTTGCTTTATCCTCCTGGATTAAGTATCTATACATTATTACCTTTATTGCTGCCGCAATTGGTATAGCATATAATACGCCCAAAAAACCAAGAAGACCTCCAAATATTAATACTGAAAAAATGATGGTAAGTGGATGAAGTCCTAATTCCTTACCCAATATTTTAGGATTTAACCAAATTGCTTCCACCTGGTTTACAGCAACAAACAAAATAGTAACCAGAATAAAAACAGACCATGGTTTTCCTAGAACAAAGAATAGGGATAATGCCCAACCAATAATAGGCCCAAGATAGGGAATAAAATTTAATATTCCTGATACAATTCCAATAATAAGAAAAAACTTTATTTTTAAGAGATAGAGACCAATGGTAATCAATGTTCCAACAATAAAACAGACAATTAGGCGACCACGTATAAAATTACTCAAGATCTGATCGATTTCCCGAACAATTTCTCGAAAATCCTTCTTATGCGTTGGTGATACAAGTACTAGAAGATTATCCTTAAACAGGCCTATATCTATCAGAAGATAGTAAAGAATAAGTGGAATTATAATTATCCCAAAACCTAATTTTGTAACAAAAGAGGATAGGGTAAATATGGCAGTCCTAGAAAATGTTAGCAGTCCACTTTGTATCTCTGAAAAGATGTTTCTAACAAATGTTTCCAGGTTGCCAGAATCCATAATTCTATCAAAAATTGGTTCAAAAGAAAGGAGGATATTCTGAAAACCTGACAATAGACCAGGGATCTCCCTGTATAATTGATTTAATTCGTTTATGGCATTCGGAATGATAAACAATATAAGGAAAATTGTAAAAGCTAATATAATGGAAAAGATTACCAAGATAGATATGGATTTCCTTATGCCTTTGCTGAGTAGAAAATTATAAAGAGGATTAAAAAAATAAGCAAGAAAAAGAGCTAAACTGAAATAGATTAAAATCAAGCTCAACCTATGAGCGATATAACAAAAAATTACTAAACCAATACCTATCTGTATTAAGAACTTACTCTGTTTATCTTTAAATGAATACAATATTCTATCATCCTGTTCCTAATTAATCTAAGTAAAGTAAGGCAAGTAATTAAGTTATTCAATATCTTTTATTTTTATATCAGATTAGCATAGAATAATCAATCACTCCTTAATATATTAGCAAATTTATTTATATACTACCACCAGAGATTTTCTTTTCTCTTGGTCAATTGTTATTGATCAATCTTTTTAGCAAATATTTCAAACAATATTACCTGATGACCTTAACTTCGAGTAAAAAATAATAAACAGAAATATTATAAACTTTATAAATTAAATAAATACCCGAAACAATAATCGGCCATTCCATAATGGTGGAGGCGGCGAGAATCGAACTCGCGTCCAGAGAATCGTTGATAAGAAATACTACGAGCGTAGTCTATGTTTTATTTTTCAGATCATTTAACTCCCATAGACTAGATTCAAATGATCCTAGCTCCTTATTTTCTCTACGCTATTCGGAGCGGATAACATAGATAGCCTGCTTTATATTACACCCATATTAGACTTACAGGCGAAAGCCTAACACGGATGAGCAGCTTTATTAAGCTGCTAATGCCAATTCGTAATCGTTGGCAGTTATTGTCTTTCCCAGTGTTTATCGAGGACCAGGAACCTCGACTCGCATTTCTTACCTCTGCCTTCCCTGTCGATACCTATCGCCCCCAAACTTTATTTTTTAGCTCTCTTTCTGCTTCCCTCTGAATAGCTTTCTGGGTGAGGTCTCTTCTTTTATCGTACAGCTTTTTCCCTTTAGCCAATGCAATCTCAAGTTTAGCATAACCATTTTTAAAATATAGCCTTAATGGAACTATAGTTACTCCTTTAAGTTCAACATTGCCTCTTATTTTAGCTAATTCTCTACTACTTAAAAGAAGTTTCCTCTCTCTTTTTGGCTCCAGGTTAAACCTATTCCCGAACTGATATGGAGCAATATGCATATTAATAATATATAATTCATTTCCCTTAAACTGTGCATAACTTTCCTTGATACTAACCTGGTTATTTCTAATTGATTTTACCTCTGTTCCCTTTAAGACCAGACCAGCTTCGAAACTCTCTAAAATATGATAATCATGTCTTGCTTTGCGATTAATCGTAATAATCTGATATTTTTCTTTATCTTTCTCAGACATCTTATTATCCTTTTAGCTGCCATTATTATAGCATATTTTTATCTTTTTTGCCATTGATAATACTTAATGATAGTTTATAATACTAAAACATATATAAAAATACTATTTGTTATTTGGCAGCTCTGTGTAACCGATCCATAATAGCTCTCCCGAGACCTTTATTAGCAAAATTTTCAGAAATAATTATATCGCATTTTTGCTCATCCAGCTCTCTTAACTGAGTATATAAATTATGGGCACAGGAATCAAGGTCTTGAGACTCACCAATATTTTTGACTATAAACCCAGGATATTTTTCTAAATTCTCCTTACAGGCAATAATTCCTACTTTATTACCTTGATTTTTGTATTGGAGGGCAAGCTCACATATCTTTTTAGTCATCTGCTTATTTTCTTCTTCTACTAATATTAATTTTGCTGTTGGTGAGTAATGCTTTTTCAACATACCAGGTGATCTTTTTGTTTCCATATTATCATTTGCAATAACTATATCCGGCACTACTTCTTTTAAGCTTTCAAAAGTTATACCACCTAATCTTAATATTTTAAAAGGAAATGTGGTAACATCCAATACGGTAGATTCCAATCCTATCATTGTTTCCCCACTATCAAGAATCATATCTACTCTACCTTTCAAGTCAGAAATGACATGCTGAGCCTTCGTAGGACTGGTATAGCTAAATATATTAGCACTAGGAGCAGCAATTGGTCGCTGAGCTTCTTTAATCAATCCTAAGGCAACTTTATGATTGGGTATCCGTATAGCTACAGTATTTAGTCCGGAAGTAATTACCTCTGAAATTAATTTACTTTTTTTCAAAACCATTGTTAGTGGTCCCGGCCAGAATAATTCACCTAATCTTTTAGCAATATCTGGAAAATCTTCTACAAAATCCATTATTTCTTCTGAATTATGAACATGAACAATTAAGGGATCATAAAAAGGTCTATTTTTTGCTTTAAATATTTTCAAAACTGCCTCACTATTTAAGGCATCTGCACCTAATCCATAAACTGTTTCCGTAGGAAAAGCCACTAATTTTCCATCTCTTATTGCTTGCCCAGCTTCCCGTAAATACTGCCAATTAATATTATCCGGATCAATTTTTATTATTTTTGTACTTATACTATTCTTAATTCCTTTCATTTTATCTTCCTATGCCAAAAAGAGCAGGTTACCCTGCTCTTTTTCATTTTTGTATATTACTATCTGGCGACTATTAATTTTCGTCTATAATTATTCTAACTAATATTTCTAAAAATTATTTTAAATATTTAAATCTTTTTATTCTAATATAATTTCATTCATACAAAATTTTCAATCAATTTTTAATTAAATAAGAACAATGGTAAAATATATTCTTTCTAAAATGGTGGCGCAAGGGGGAATTGAACCCCCGTTTGCTGATTGAGAGCCAGCTGAATTAACCACTATTCGATTGCGCCACTATTTATTGGCTGAGGGAGGTGGGGTCGAACCACCGCTCCCAGATCCAGAGTCTGGTGTCCTACCACTAGACGATCCCTCAATTTTCCTTACTCAACTCAACAATAATATTTTACAACATATTTTCTATAGGTCAAGACATCCATGGGGAATTATTTCCTTTGAGAACTCCTTAATCTACAAGCAATTTCTTATCATAATACGCTATTTTAGAAGAACGGTAAATTATTCAAGATTTATTTTAAGAAAAAACAACAGGATATATTTCATTTATCCTGAAGTTCATAATATCGGATATTAACATTCTTCAATACATTCATAAGGAATTCTTCCTCTTAAAAACTTCTCTATTTAATAGTAAATGTATACCCCGTAAATTATAGGGCATTGTGCTTTAAGTGTATTGTCTTAAAAACGATGATATAAAGATTATTTATATTTATTTATTTTATAAATTGCTCCCATCAATCGTTTGATGTTTTTCTCTTTACCAAGTACTTCCATTAGAGAAAAGAGACCTGGCCCTACCGTTTTGCCAGAAAGTGCCACACGAGTAGGATGAATAATTTGTTTCCCCTTTAAATTAAACTGACTTGCCATTTCTCTCACTTTAGACTCAATATTAAACTCATTCCAGTTGTCTATCTCTTTAAGTCTTATTAATAATTGTTCTAAAATGTTCTTTATTCCAGTCTGTTTCAATATTTCTACTGCCTTCACTTCCATACTATAATTCTCAGTGAAAAAATAATCCCCATATTCCAAAAATTGCCTAAAATTTCTTACTCTACTTTTCATAAGCGAAACAACTTTCCTCAACCATTTCTCCTTTTCACTACTTAAAGGAGATTCAAGATATCCAGCTTCCTTTAGAAAAGGTATTAACATCTCTACATACTTTCTATCGGTCATTCTTTTTAAATACTCATTATTAAACCAGTTTAACTTTTCCATATCGAAAATAGCTGAATGACTGGAAACTTTTTCTAAAGCAAAATTCTCTACTAATTCTTCAATGGTGAAAATTTCCTGATTAGTTCCTGAAGACCAGCCTAAATGAGCAATATAATTAACAACGGCCTCTGGTAGAAAACCACTTCTCTGGTATTCCATAACTGAAGTCGCTCCATGCCTCTTACTCAACCTGGTATTATCAGGACCCATAATCATTGGAATATGGGCAAATTCTGGAAGAGTGGCACCTAAGGCTTGATAAATAACTATCTGTTTTGGTGTATTGGAAATATGATCATCTCCACGCATAACCAAAGATATTTTCATTAGAATATCATCAGCCACCACCGCAAAATTATAGGTTGGAATTCCATCAGATTTTACTAATACAAAATCACTAAGTAATTTACTATCAAATTCCATTCTGCCTTTAATTAAATCATAAACAATAATTTTCCTATCAGGCATTTTTAACCTGATGGCTGGCTTTCTTCCTTCTTTCTCCAACTTCTGTTTTTCCGTCTCACATAACTCAAGACATTTTCGGTCATAGATTGCTGGTTTCCCCTCAGTTAATAGCTTCTTACGCCTATTATCTAACTCTTCTGCACTGCAATAACAATAATAAGCCTCCCCACTAGCCAATAATTTATTGGAAAATTGTTTATATAAATCCAGTCGTTGGGTTTGAAAATAGGGTCCATATTCTCCCCCCTTTTCTGGACCTTCATCCCAATCCAGACCAAGCCATTTCATCCCATCTAAAATAGCATTGACAGCTTCAGGGGTAGACCTTAACCTATCAGTATCTTCAATTCTTAAAATAAAGTTTCCACCGTAATGCCTGGCGAATAGCCAATTAAACAAGGCTGTTCTTGCTCCTCCTATATGGAGATATCCTGTCGGGCTTGGAGCAAACCTGACCCTGATATTTTTGTTTTTAATTTCCATGCTTCCTCCCGAGTTGATTTAATTTCATTTGATTTAATCTATGAATAATACCTTCACATGAGTAATAGTGGCAAAATCAAGTAAAATAAAATTTTAAAAAAGACTTTTTTAGCCATTTTTATTATTTTCTTTTTCATAAAAATATTATCTATCTTTTCACTTAGAATTTTATAAACTTTTCTTATTCCAATAATTCTTCTATCGGCACGATTTCTATGCCTTCTGATTGTAGCATCAAATCTACTTCAATAAGAACATTAATAGTATTACAGTAAGGATGTCCAATGGCAATGGCACTACCATATTTCAAAGCATACTCTTTTAGCACCATTACCTGATTACGTATATAATCAACATCCTGTTCGTTATCTAAAAAAACAGTTCGCTGAGCAGTTTTAATACCCATTTCCTTACTTAATTTGTAACCTACTGAATAGGGGCTGGTCATGCTATCGATGAAGAACAAATTTCTTTCCTTTAATTCATTTAAAACTATTTTCATAATATAATCATCTTCAGTAGCTTTAGAACCCATATGATTATTTACACCATCAATATCGGGAATTTCCTGTAAATTTGCCAAAATTTTTGCTTTTACTTCCTGTTCAGTCATTGTAGTAAAGATAGCACCTTTACCAGGATCAGTATTTGAATTATGAGGTTCCATCGGCAAATGCAATAAGACCGCAAATCCCCTTTCTCTTGCCATTTGTGCCACCATCTGTGAATATGGTAAAAAGGGCAAAACAGAAATTGCTACCGGGAAATTTAAACACATGACCTGTTCAGCAATTTCCTTCTGATAGCCCATATCATCAATAATAATAGCAACTCCGGCTTTTACTTCTTCTCTCTTTCTATCTGTAATAAATTTATTAAACAAGGGTAATTCTTTTGCTTTCTGGTCAATAATATCATACAAAAAAATGGTCTGTTTTTCGCTTATTGGTTGCTCATATTCTGGATCTACACATTCCTTAAACATCTCCTTATTGCTAACAAGAGCATTATTTTCAATCTTATGTACATTACTATTCAAATTTAAAAATATTCCTATTAATAGTAATAAGATTACAGAAAGCAATAAAGAGTAAACATAGTTCCACAATTTTTTTCCCATATAATATCTCATCTATTGAACAATAATTTTGTCTTTGAGTAAGTAATCAATCGCAGCATCTAACTGCATATCTTCTTCGGAATCTTCTTGGTCTGTAATTATAATGTCTGGTTCAATACCGATATTGTTGATAATTCTACCTTTTGGAGTATAATATTCCGAGGTAGAAATTGTTACTGCGGAATTATCAGATAATGGATAAATTTGCTGTACTAATCCTTTGCCAAAAGACGGTTCACCTATAACAATACCTCTCTCGCTATCCTGTATCGCTCCTGCTACAATTTCTGAAGCACTGGCACTTCCCTTGTTAATTAACACTACCAAAGGCCAATTAGGATATTCATTTCCATATGAATAATATGCTCTGGTTAAATGATTTCTTCCCTGTATTTTTACTATATCACCTTCTTTGACAAATTGACTGGCTACTTCTATTGATGATTCTAAAAGTCCACCAGGATTATTTCTGAGATCCAAAATAATTCCTTCTAACGGTATTTTGTTAAAATCATTTAGAATTTGCCTTAATTCTGAAGCAGTATTAGCATTAAAAGTTGAGATTCTTATATAACCAATCTGATTATCCTCAAATAACTTTTCTTTAACAGCTTCTACTGTAATAGTATCTCTTATAATGGTTATTTCCAATAGTTCTTCTAAATTTTCTCTTTCAATGGTAATAGTAACGGCAGTCCCTTTTTCACCACGCAGGATATTTACTGCTTCATCCAGAGTAATGCCTTTGGTAGAGTCCCCGTCAATTTCTATAATCCTGTCATTTGCTTTAATACCTGCTAGATAAGCAGGGGTATCCTCAATAGGTGAAATTACAGTGAGTTGATCGTCTACAACCGTTACAATAATTCCTAATCCATTAAAATGGCCCATAAATATATTTTCTTGTTCCCTCTGAAAACTTATTTGATCCAGAAATCGTGAATAAGGGTCATCCAGCTCCTTTAACATTCCCTTTATAGCACCCTGTACTAACATAGATATATCAATATCCTTTTCGATATATTCACTCCGTATAATACTCAAAGCTTCAAAAAAAGGCTCTAGATCGTTAAAGATACTATTGTTTTGGCTATTTACTATAATATTAGAGGTGGGAGTAAAAAAAAATATTCCCACCATAACAATAGTTATCAACCAGTTTATTCTAATTTTTATTTTCATATCATTATCCATCCAATTATATTTTTTTAACTTAGCTAAGTTTAGCGAATTACAATTAAAGCCAATCAAAGGGATTAGCAGGCTTTCCCTCCACCCTTACTTCAAAGTGTAATCTTGGTGAGGGAACACCTCCGCTGGTACCAATCTGACCAATAATTTGTCCTCTTGACACCTGGTCATTCAATTTAATCAATACCTTAGATAAATGTGCATATAAAGTCACTACATTACCACCATGATCCAGGATTATTAAATCACCATAGCCTTTAACATTACCGATATAAATTACACTACCAAAACTGGCAGCACGTACTGGTTCACCTAATGAAGCACTGATATCAATACCAGAATTGAAGACATAAGCATTTAAATCCGGTTGTTTCTGTTGACCAAAATTGGAAATTATTGATCCACTAACAGGGAGGTGAAATATACCCTTTTTTGGTTGTAAAGTAGGCTCTTTCCTGGATGTTGTAATTCTTTGTTGAGGTTGAGCTTGTTGTTGAGCTGTTCTGGCTTTTTCCATTTCCAGATAGGCAGTATCAATAATTTCTTTAATTTGGGCTGAAGATTTTTCTAATTCTTCCAGAACAGCTAATTGTTTTTTCCTTTCCTCTTCAATTTTTACTAGGTATTTATTTTTAGCCTCCATGGACATTTCAATATTCTCTTTTTCTTTTGCTATCTCCTGTTCCAACATTCTGGTAATTTCCTTTTTATTATAAAAACTATCCCTTTGCTTCTTCACTAAATCAACCTGTTCTTTCACCTGTTTTATTATATCAGAGTCATTTTCTAATATCTGTTTAAGATAGCGATATCGATTTAAGAATTGTGAAAAATCTTTACTATTTATCAAAATAGCTAGATATGAAATGTTATTATATTTATAAAATTTTTTCAATCTATTTTTTAAAATAATCATCTGTAAGTCAAGTTTGTTCTGTTCAATATTTAATTCCTCTTCTAGTTTTGTTATTTCTTTTAAAGTGTTTTCATAAGTATTTTTAGCTACCTGTAATTCCTTTTCAGCAGTGCTAAGTAAATCCTGAATTTTTTGTAAAGATTTCTGATAATCTACTTTTTCCTGTTTTAATCGTTCTATTTCTTTCTCTATATCCTTTTTACGTTGTTCTATTTCATTTAATTTTTGCTGCTGTTGTTGAATATTTATTTCTTGTTCCTCAGCAATACTAAATCCTATAAAAATAAAAAAAATGAACCAGATAAATAACATTAAAAAAAATATTATTATAGAATATTTTTTTGGCAGGATCCTATAAAATATTTTCATAATTCCTCATAATTTATTCTTCTTAAGGATAACATACTACCAAAAATTCCGATTAAAGTACCAATTAGTATAAGAATTATTCCTATTTTTATGATAAATTCTTGCTCTGAACCAATAGGTATAAAGGGAATTATTTTCTCCATCTGTTCTATAAAATATTGATATGCTTTACTCAAAAGAAGAAAGGCAATAA
>JAQUNC010000031.1 GCA_028717805.1 Atribacterota bacterium | reverse complement strand
TTGATTTTATGTTAGATAACCTTTTTGGAATTATATGGAGCATACCGGCAATATTAATAGCTATTACAATTCACGAATATGCGCACGGTTTTATTGCTTATTATCATGGAGATCCCACGGCAAAGCTGGCTGGCCGATTAACCCTGAATCCTATGGCACATCTTGATCCGGTTGGAACTCTTATGTTATTGCTATTTCGCATAGGTTGGGCAAAACCTGTCCCTGTGAACTATAGCAATTTAAACAATCCAAGAATAGATATGATTAAAGTATCTCTGGCTGGACCTTTATCCAATATTGTGGTTGCATTTCTATTTTCCCTATTATTAAGAGCAAACAATTTTATATTTCGGAATGTAATGTTCAATTCTTTTTTTTGGTTTCGATTGGTACAGGGATGGTTTACTTTGCTACACACTGGAATATTTATCAATATTGCTTTAGCTTTTTTTAATTTAATACCAATCCCACCCTTAGATGGTCATCACATTGTAGCAGGTTTATTGCCAACACATTTAGCTCGTCAATATAATAAAATTAATCAAACCTACGGAATGCTTATCATATTATTTTTATTTATTTCTGGTATTATAAGAAATATTATTCTACCTATTATTGACTATCTTTACCGAATATTTATATGAAAGTCAAATTTACTTTGTTACTTTAATATTAAGAAGGAGAACAACTTACATGAAAGGGATTATATTTAGTGGAATGAGACCGACTGGTAAACTGCATTTAGGAAATTATTTCGGTGCTTTAGTAAACTGGGTAAAACTACAAGATGAATATAAATGCTATTATGGTGTAGTAGATTGGCATGCACTTACTACAGGATATGAAAACACAGAGATGATGAAGGAAAATATAATTGAGATGGTAATTGACTGGTTAAGTGCCGGAATAAATCCGGATAAAAGCACTTTATTAATTCAATCTTATGTACCAGAACATGCTGAATTGCACTTATTATTATCAATGATAACACCTCTATCCTGGGTAGAAAGAAATCCTGTGGTAAAGGAACAGGTACGGGATTTGGATTTAAAAGAAAATATGGGTTATGGATTGCTTGGCTATCCAGTTCTTATGTCAGCTGATATACTAATTTATAAAGCAAATGCTGTTCCTGTTGGTGAAGACCAGTCAGCTCATGTTGAAATATCAAGAGAAATTGGCAGAAGATTCAACAATATTTATCAGAATGTCTTTACTATTCCTGAACTAAAGTTGTCTCCTACTCCCAAGATTTTGGGAATAGACGGTAGAAAAATGAGTAAAAGTTTAAAAAATGATATTACCTTGTCAGATAATCCAGAAATCATTACATCTAAGGTAATGTCAATGATAACTGATCCAGAAAAAATAAGATTATCTGATCCCGGTCATCCGGAAGTTTGTGTAGTATTTGATTATCATAAAATATTTAATAAAAAAGAATTATCAGACATTGAGAATAAGTGTCGTCATGCTCAATTAGGATGTGTTGCCTGCAAGAAATTCCTTGGGGAGATATTGATACAGTCATTTCAAATATTTAGAGAAAAAAGGAAATATTATGAAAAAAACCACCAGCTGGTATGGGAAATATTAAAGAAAGGCAGCCAAGAAGCAAGAAAAGTTGCTAAAATAACTTTAGACGAAGTTAAAAAAGCAATGAAAATGGATTATGCAGAATAATAGTAATTTAAAAATTTCCAAAATAGAACAAATGTCAAATTATGTACAGCTATTATATCTAAAGGTAAGGAATGGAGAGATAGAACTCAATAAAATACCTTTATTAAATATTATTGAAGATTATTTAACATACCTGCTCACAACCCATTCAGAATCCATTAATTTAGAAATAGTAGCTAACTTTTTAGTAGAAATATCTGAATTAATATTGTGGAAATCAAATCTATTATTACCATCATCTCAGAAACAAATTGAGGAAGAAACTAAAAACGATACTATCTTTCTCAAAGAAGATCATTGGATAGAGTATAAAAAGTATCAATCATTAGTTAAAATCCTTGCAGAAAAAGAGTTTAAGCAAAGAGAAATATATTTAACATGTTTTAACTCCTTAAACAAAGACGATGAAATACCTCAGGAATATAGTTATTCAGAACTTATTTTTGCTATTGAATCAATTTTAGTAAGAAATAATAACCAGAGTATAATTGATTTCGAAAACAATGAGGTTAATATAGTAATAAAGATGGAAGAGATTGAAGGAAACTTTTTAAAAAATAAAAATCAATTAACTTTTAGTCAGATGATCTCCAAGGATTGCCCAAAAATTGAAATAATAATTATATTTTTAGCTTTATTACAATTAATTTGTCAGGGTAAGGTAGATTACATACAATCGCAAAATTTCGGTGAAATATTATTTTATCGAAAGGAAGATAAAAAATTAAAGAAAAAGAATATTCAATAGTTATAAATAGATGGAAAAAAATTGTGGAGGTTCTGTTATTTGTTTCGAACAAGCCTCTATCAATAAGAAAAATGGTAAATATTACCGGTAGAGAAGCTGAAGAGATTAAGAAAGCGATAAAGAGCTTACAGGAGGAATATCAACTAAACAATCGCCCCTTCTTTATTCAAGAAGTTTCTGGTGGTTTTTCATTTGCTACCAAACCAGAATATTTCACCTGGATAAAAAAATTAAATAACAATGATAAGAAATATGTTTTATCTAAAGCTTCAATTGAGACATTAGCAATTATTGCTTATAATCAACCAGTTACTCGCATGGAAATTGAAAAAATAAGAGGTGTTGATTGTAGTAGTGTATTATTAAATCTTTTAAAAAATGGTTTTATTAAGATTAAGGGAAGAAAAAAAATTCCTGGTAATCCCTTTCAGTATAGAGTTACAGAAAAGTTTTTATTACATTTTGGGCTTAGGAGTGTATCTGACTTGCCTCCCTTAGAAGAACTGGAAATACAAAATGGGAAAAATGAGATTACATAAATTTCTTGCCCAAATGGGAATTAACTCCCGAAGAAATTGTGAAAAATTGATTGTCAAGGGAAAAGTTAAAGTCAATAATGTCATTATAACACAATTAGGCACTGAAATTGATACAAATAAAGATAAAATTAAAGTAAATAATAAAATTGTTCATAAAAAAGTACCCAGAATATACGTTTTATTAAATAAACCAAGAGGATTTTTATGTACTTATCATGATCCCTTTGGAAGACCTACTATTTATGATTTGTTAAAAAAGATAAAAATTAAATTAAATTATGCTGGTAGATTAGATCTTGATTCTGAAGGTTTAGTTTTTTTAACAAATGATGGAGAATTAATTAATCAAATAACCCATCCCAAAAAAAAGATTAAAAAAGTATATTTAGTAAAAATCAAAGGATTTCCTAATGATAATGATCTGAGAGTGTTAACAAATGGTGTACCTATTAGTCATATTTTTACTACAAATCCATGTCAATTAAAAATATTAAAGAAAAATAAAAATAATTGCATTGTGGAAATTTCTATTAATGAAGGGAAAAAAAGACAAATAAGGAGAATGTTTTCTTACCTTGGATTTCAAGTACTAAAATTGACAAGAACTCAAATTGGTATTTTAAATCTAAAAGGATTAAAATCTGGTCAATATCGTTTTCTAGGAAAACAGGAAATTATAAATTATAAACAATTTTTAGAAAATAACTAAGGAATTATACTCTTGTATAAAAAAAATATAGGATTAATTATCACTATAGACGGACCTGCTGGGGCAGGGAAAAGTACAGTAGCTAAAGAATTAGCTCATAAATTGGATTTTGTTTACATTAATACTGGTGACTTATATCGTTATATCACTTATTATGCCTTATATAAAAGGTTGGATGTAAATAATGCACAAGCCATGAATAAACTATCAAAGGAAATTGTAAGGAAATATACTCAAGAATACAGTTATCTTGACCTTATTTCACATATTAAGCTAATTACAGCAAAAATACACAGCCCTGAAATAAATAAAAAAGTATCTTTTGTTGCTAGACATTCTTTGGTTCGTGAAAAATTAATCCCACTTCAACGAATGTTTGCTCAGGATGGTTCAGTGGTTATGGAAGGAAGAGACATCGGTACAGTGATTATACCTTATGCAGATCTAAAATTTTATCTTACTGCTGATGAACAAACCAGAACGATGAGGAGGTATAAAGAACTTCATGAAAAAGGGTACCAGATTACTTTTCAGGATGTTAAAAAAGAAATTACCTGTCGTGATTATATTGATAGTAAAAGAAAAACGGCACCCTTAACTAGGCCTGAAGATGCTATTCTTATTGATACAACAAACAAGAATGTTAATGAAGTGGTTGAAGAAATGTTAAGAATTATTAAAAATGATAGGATAAAACAATAAATGGAAATAATAAAAGCAAAAGATATTGGATTTTGTTTTGGAGTCAGAAGAGCAATAAAAAGGGCTGAAAATGCTATAACCCATCTTCCAGCAAATGATCTGTATATGTTAGGAGAAATTATTCATAATCCTCAGGTCATAAGAGAGTTTAGAATAAGAGGCATTAATATCATTCAAGAAATATCTCAAGTTCCTTCAAATAAATATCTTATCATCAGAGCTCATGGTATTGTAAAAAGAGAAGAAGATTATGCAAAAAGAAATAATATAATATTAATAGATACAATCTGCCCTTATGTTAAAAAATTACATCAAATAGCTAATTCCTTGCAAAGAGAAGGGTATCAGATTATTATTTTAGGAGATATTAATCATCCTGAAATTAGAAGTTTACTAAGTTATATAGATCACAAAGCTTATGTAGTTCAATCTATTAATGATATAAAGTGTAAAAGTTTTGAATTTTCTAAAAAAATTGGATTGCTCTCTCAAACCACCAAAGACTTAAAACAACTTCATAAAATTATTAAAATAATGTTTAATTATACGGAAGAATTAAGGATTTTTAACACTATATGCAAAGCTACCAGATTGAGACAACAAGCAACACGGGATTTAGCTAAAATAGTTGATTTAATGATAGTTATCGGCGGATTAAATAGTGCAAATACCCAAAGATTAGCCTATTTAAGCAAAGCAGTTGGAGTAGAAACTTATCATATTGAAGATGAGAAACAACTTAATATAAATTATCTTAGGGATAAGGGGAAAATTGGTATTACTTCAGGAACTTCTACTCCTGATTATGTTACAGAAAAAATAATAAAAAAAATTAGAGAGTTAAATCATAATAATTAATCTTTTGAGATTAATAATAAAAAATATCCAATCAGAGAGATACATTAGATATAATTATTTATATTATAAAATAATATCTTGTAAGGCAGAATTCTTACTGGAACTGAAGAGGCAATAAAATATATATTGTTCTTTATTTAAAATAAGGATATTCTACAGTATCATAATCTTAATAAATCTTATACAATAAAATATCCTTGCTTATCTTGATATAAAATAGTAACTACGTAAATATTAAAATAATGAGGTAAAATTGTTAAAGAACAATTATCAACAGATTAAATGCAATCAAGTAACCTTATTTACTTTACCTGATTTTAAACATTGGGTACAAACATTTAATCGCTTTACTGAATTATTAATATTAACTCTTACTTTTTGAATATTTGCCGACCATTTTCTATTGCTCAATCTATGAGAGTGACTAATTTGCTTTCCAAACTGCGGACCTTTGCCGCATATATCACATTTTGCCATTGTTAATTCCTCCAGTATATTCCTTGAAAAATAACGAATTTTATTTTATCATAAAATGGTTATAATAATCAAGTATAATAAATTAGGCTTTTGAATCAAGTAGTTCTAATTGCAATAACAATATTGATTTATTTATTTTAACAAAAATAGAGACGGTAAACATCAAATGAAAATTATTGGTGGTATTTATAAGGGATTTCGATTACAATCATTCCCCGAAAATGAGATACGACCAACTCCCAGTAAAATAAGAGAAGCATTATTTGATATAATTGGTACCAAAATTATAGGTGCAGAATTTTTAGACTTGTTTGCTGGTTCGGGTGCAGTAGGCATTGAAGCTATAAGCCGAGGTGCAAAAAATGTTATTTTCGTAGAAAAAAATAGAAAAGCAATAATATTAATAAAAAATAACTTAAGTAAAATTTATCAGAATGATTTTTCTAATATTATACAAATCGATTATCTTCAAGCTATAAATATATTAAATTTTAAACAAAAAAAATTTGACATCATTTTCTTAGACCCTCCTTATAATAGAAATTATGCTTTAAATACATTGCATATAATTGATCAAAGTAATATAGCCAAAGAAGGTTGTATTATCATTGTGCAACACCCATTCCATACAGAAGTAAAAAGTGATTTTAGAAAATTGCTCTTTACTAAAGAGAAAAAATACGGTAAATCAAAAGTTACTTTTTTTTATTATAAATAATAAATATTTTAAAAGGAGATATTTATGATAAAGGCTATATACCCAGGAAGTTTCGATCCAATAACTAATGGTCATCTTGACATAATTTATAGAGCTTCCAAAATATTTGATAAGATTATTGTAGTAATTGCCGAAAACTCAAGAAAAGAATCTCTTTTTTCTACAGAAGAGAAAATGGACATGATTCTAAATGTTATTACAGAACTACAAAATGTTGAAGTTCAGTCATTCCGAGGATTATTAATTGATTGTGTTCGCTCTAATAAGGCCAATATAATTCTCAGGGGTATGAGAGCAATTTCAGATTTTGAATACGAATCCCAATTTGCTCTTATTAATAAAAAAATGGCTCCTGAAATAGAGACAGTTTTTATGGTAACCAGCACCAAGTTCTCTTATTTAAACTCAAGTATTGTCAAAGAAATAGCTTCTTTAAATGGTTGTATCAAGGAATTAGTGCCATCATATGTGGCAACAAAATTAAAAAATAAATATGGTTACTATTAATTTTAATGATATTCTATTATACATTCAATAAATCTATATTCTTTGTAAAATCCCGACCCCCGATTTTTAGTTTCTTTGCTTTATAGGCCAGAACATAAAGATCGGTCGACAAAATATCATAATTTAACATGTTTAAAATATCTTTCTTACCCAATCTTTTATTGTGAAGATAAAACTTTTTCAATTTCAGTATTAAGGGTAATTTTGATTTTAATTTAGCTTTTTTAAGAATTTCTCTTCCTTTATCAGTCATCCCTAAAATCCGACAATAGAGGGGACCATTCTTGTTAAAGTTCTGAGTCTCTTTTTTAGTTAAATTAAATAAACTATGAATCATTATTCTCTGTATTCTAGTTCGTGTATAACGTTTTGACTTAACTGTTTGAATTAACTCTTCAATGCTTTGGGTTGAAATTGCAGCTTTTTTTATTTTATTTTCTAATCCTTCCTGAACACCATTAATTCTTTTTAAGTCATCAGTGGCAATACTTCTAAGTTTAGAAAATATTGCCTGCTCAAAATTTGATAATAAAATAGGGTTTATATCTTCTTTTAATTCATCTAAAATGGTCTGATAGGATGTAGCAGGCATGGTTGCTTTTAAATTTTCCAATAATTGCTCATCATTAGAATTATAATAATATTGATCGATTATCTTTCTTATAGCAGTAGCACTGGAATATTCACCTTCAAATTTATCCTGGGAAAAATTCGATCCAATTCTTTTAATAGGTAATGCTTTTATAGTACTTTTTAATAATTGTAATGATATTATATATTCTAAAGCTAAAATATTATTGGATTGCCTTAAGATAGTGCTTATTTCATTTAAGGGTATTCCCATTGACTCTTGATCGTATTTTTGGTAAAAAGAAACAATTGCTTTCTCTCGAATATGGGGAAAACTATTTCCTTTTTTTAACTCTTCACTTATGATTTTTTTAAAAAATGGGGGATCTTTTATTATTAATTGTGCTAATTTGGAAAATATTTCCATCTTTTCATTTTCGCAACCAAAAGTTATATAGTCAACTACACCTAATGAATCTAAAATTTTAACTCCAGCCTGGGCAAAACCATGAGCATCTTGACTGGCAAAAGCAAAGGGAAGTTCGATAACCAGGTCAATTCCAGCTAAGAGAGCCATTTTAGTACGAACCCACTTATTCCATAATGCTGGGTCCCCTCGCTGTAAAAAGTTTCCTCCCATAACAGCTACAGAAAATTCAGCTCCAGTTATTTCTTTTGATTTTTGCAGGTGATATAAATGGCCATTATGGAAAGGATTATATTCCGCAATAATACCCAAAACTAACATATTTTGCCTCGATAAAATAAAAATTATATGTTATAATTATACGGTATTTTGTGCCTTTTTTTAAGCTAATCATAAAACATTATTCGATAGGAGGAATATATTTATGAATATTTCAGAGAAACTAAGACAGAGGGCTAAGAAAGAAATTAAAAAGATTGTTTTGCCAGAAGGAGAAGAACCTAGAATGATCAAGGCAGCTAAAACAATCTATCAAGAAGGTTTTGCCAATTTAGTCTTTTTGGGGAAAGAACAGAAGATTAAGAATATTGCTCAAGAGTTAAATGTTGATTTTCCTGAAGCTATTGAAATCATTGATCCAGAATCATCTGAAAAACTAAACACCTATGCTGAAATATATTATGATTTAAGAAAAAATAAAGGAATGACTATTGAAGAAGCCAAAAAGCTATTGAAAGCCCCCCTGTATTATGGTGCTCTAATGGTCTACCAGGATGATGCCGATGGCTTAGTGGCTGGTTCAATTAATGCCACTGGCGATGTTTTTAGACCCGCTTTGCAAACTATTAAAACCTCCAGAAATGTAAATATTGTTTCCAGCTCCTTTATTATGGTTGTGCCTGACTGTAAATATGGAGAAAATGGAATGCTACTATTTGCAGATTGTGCCTTATTTCCAGATCCAAATGCTGAAGAATTAGCAGATATAGCTATAGCCAGTGCCAATACCGCAAAAATATTGGTAGGGGTAGAACCAAAGATTGCTATGCTTTCTTTTTCTACTAAAGGGAGTGCCAAACATCCTTTAGTAGATAAAGTAATAAAAGCAACTGAAATTGTTAAAAAGAAAACTCCTGATTTGAAAATTGATGGAGAGTTGCAAGCAGATGCAGCTTTGATTCCTGAAATAAGCAAGCGAAAAGCCCCAGATAGTACAATTGCTGGGAAAGCAAATGTATTAATATTCCCAGATTTACAAGCTGCCAACATTGCCTATAAATTAGTAGAAAGATTGGCAAAAGCAGAAGCAATAGGCCCTATCTCACAGGGTATGCGAAAACCGGTAAATGATCTTTCTAGAGGTTGTTCAGTTGAAGACATCGTAAATGTTGTGGCTATTACAGCTCTTCAGGCTCAGGGTATACAATAAAGTAAATAATGCTAAATTAATCCACAGAAAATTAAATTATTTTGATAGCTTCCTTTACCTGAAATGTGAAATAATAAGAAATCTTAACTTTGAAAGATCAGGTAAAGAGAGAGGAATTGAATAAAAAAAGTATAAGTGACTAATAAGTAGAAAATTAAAACTTTCTGAAGCATATAATGTTTCAAGTAAAATTTTTTATATTATCAAATTTTTATGAAATAAATCATAATGGTATTTTATAAATAATTATATATCAGAGTAAATGTAAAGAAAGGTATAGAAATATTCTATTTTAGAGAACTTACCAACCTATACAAGTTTTATTGATTATTTAAGATAAATTTGCAAGTAGTGAAAATTTTTTGTATAATCATTTCTTGTTAATACAATTAAATGCCATTAATTTAAAAGGAGGAAAAAGTTGGCTAATCCAAAAAGAAAGGTTTCTAAATCTAGAAAAAATAAAAGAAGAACACATTGGGTTGAAAAGCCCATTAATCTTGTAGAATGTTCCAGATGTCACGAATATAAACTTCCTCATCATGTATGTCCTTCTTGTGGTTATTATAATGGAGAGAAAGTTATTACTGAAAAGAAGACTTCAGAAGCTAAGGCTACTTAGGAAATTCTAATAATATGTATTACATTATTTTTACTTGAAGTATGTTGAATCAATAAGTAATCTTCTTGAGTGCCATAGAAGTAATATGGCACTTCTTTAAGTATAAATTCATTTAATAATTATCATTAATCAATTCAATTCATAATGTATTATATAATAAGCGTTGAAAAGTAAAATGTATATTGACATTAGAGGAATATAATCAATATCATTAAAATTATATTTATAATAGTTCTTTTGAATAAAGATAATGTTAAGAAATATTTTTCATTATACTTGATTTCATAAATTTTATTGTATATACTATCAGTCAGTAGTAAAGGTTGCTTTTATTAGGTACTATTAAAAGTATTTATAAAAATATATAAACATTATATGAGAAAAAATTTGACTAAAGAAAAAAGGCAAGAAAAAATAAGAGAAAAAATCTCTAGCAATCCCTTTTTATCAGATGAACAATTAGCAAAAATCTTCCGAGTAAGTATTCAAACTGTTAGACTAGACAGGCTGGAAATGGGTATACCAGAAATGCGCAAAAGGATCATCAAGCTTGCTCAAGATGCTTCTTCTAAAGTAAAAGCATTGAATAGAAATGAAATTATTGGTGATCTTATTGACATTGATTTAGGAAAAAGTGGCATCTCTACTATGCATACTACTAAAGAAATGGCCTTTGGTAAAAATAATTTAGTAAGAAGTCACTATATATTTTCTCTGGCTGATTCTCTATCCATGGCCATTATTGATTCAGATGTAGTATTAACTGGCACAGCTCGCTTAAGATATAGAAATCCAGTCTATGCTGGTCAGCTTTTAGTAGCTAAAGCTAGAATTGCTTCCAAAAAAAGTAATAAATATTTGGTATCAGTGCACATAAAATGTAATAATAAAGAAGTGTTTACTGCAAAATTAATAATGGTTTCAATAAACTAAAAATTGTCAATTATATTTTAATTAAATAATCAAAAAATAAGGAGTAAATATAGCCATGGACATGATGGAAAGAGTAAAAAAAATTATAGTTGACCAACTTGGGGTTGAAGAAGATAAAGTAAAAGAGGATTCTTCATTTATTGATGACTTGGGCGCAGATTCTTTAGACATTGTAGAATTAATTATGGCTTTTGAAGAAGAGTTTGATATTGAAATTGCCGATGAAGATGCTGAAAAAATTAAGGTTGTAGGTGATGTGATGCGTTATTTAGAAGATAAACAATAATTATAATCATGTTTATCTTTCTTTTCTTTAATTGACAGGAGAAGGTTTGGAGGGTGCTAAATAAAATAAACTTAAGTGAACTGGAAACAAAGTTAGGGTATAACTTTAAAAATATTGATTTACTAAAAAAGGCTTTAACTCATACCTCATTTTATGGTCAAAAAGAAAAAAATGAAGTAAACTATTTCCAAAGACTAGAATTTCTCGGCGATTCAGTAATAAATTTAATAGTAAGTAAATATTTATATCACAAATTTCCTTTTTCCTCAGAAGGCGAATTATCTAAAATGAAGTCTACAATAATAAGTCAGTCATTTTTAGTAAATTTCGCCAATCTAATTACGCTGGAAGATTTTATTATTTTAGGCAAAAGCGTGGACTTGAAGAAAGGAAGAGGGAAATTTTCTATTTTAGTAGACTGCTTAGAGGCATGTTTGGGAGCCATTTACCTGGATGGCGGAATTAATCACTGTCAAAAAGTTATCAATTATTTTATTGAAAAAGAGGAAGTTGAAATCTTGATAAAAAGTCAAATAAATGATTACAAAACTTTTTTACAAGAGTTGACCCAAAAGAAGTTTCAATGTCTTCCCTCTTACAAAATTGTAAAAGAAGAAGGATTAGAACATCAAAAAACCTTTTTCATTGAAGTTTATATCGGAAAAAAGTTCTATGGAACTGGTTCTGGTAAAAATAAGAAAGAAGCTGAACAAAATGCTGCTTATTCTGCTCTAAAGAAATTAGAAATTTCCTAAGAAAGGTATCAATATTGTATCTAAAGGAAATCGGCATAAAAGGATTTAAATCCTTTGCTAATAAAATTAAACTGAACATTACACCAGGCATAACAGTTATTGTTGGGCCAAATGGTTGTGGTAAAAGTAATATAATTGATGCAGTACGATGGATACTTGGTGAACAGAATATCCGCTCTTTAAGGGGAACTAAGATTACTGATATGATCTTTTCTGGCAATCAGGAACAAAAGATGAGAAACTTTGCTCAAGTATACATGCTGTTCGATAATACAGAGAGAAAAATTTCTATTGATTCAGAAGAAGTAGAAATAAAAAGAATAATCTATCGTTCTGGTGAAATTGAAAACTATATAAATGGTATTTCCTGTAAATTAAAAGATATTCAGGAACTTTTTCTTGGCTCAGGTTTAGGAAAAAATTCATATTCTATAATAGCTCAAGGAAAGGTAGACTTTGTATTGAATTCCAAGCCTTCAGAAAGAAGAATACTGTTTGAAGAAGCATCCGATGTTGCTATCTACCGTAATAAAAAGGACAATGCTCTGAAGAAACTTGATGCTACACAAAACAATCTCTTAAGAATAAATGATATTTTATACGAAGTCGAAGAAACTCTATCTCATTATAAAAAGAAATCTGATGATTTAGAAACTTATAAATCTTATCAAGATGATATCCTGATATTGGAATATTACATATTAAGCCAACAATATAAATCTCTCCAAAGAAATATTAGTAGAAACAATAAGAAATTAGAAATCTTTAAAATTGAAATTTCAGAAATTAATAAATCAATCGTTTATAATAAAAGTCAAGTCTCTCAAATTGAAAAAAAGAAAGAACAATTAGAAAAACAGTTAAATGAAAATTCAAGACAATTTCAAGCAAATGAAATAAACAAAAATAACTATATTAATCAATTATCAATTACCAGTCAAAAAAAATTAGAAGTACAACGCTATATCCAAAATATTAAAGAAGATATAGTGCGTGCTCAAAATCAATATACAAAGTTTATCGACAATCTCGCTGATATTGATAATGATATCAAGGAAACATATCAGAATGAAGAATATTTTATAGAACATCTTAGAAAAGAAGAATCTTTATTAGAAAAATATAATAAAATTTATAATATTTACCAGGGAAAATTACATAGCATTGAAACTATCTCAAAAGATATCAAAAATTACTACAATGATTATCGAGAAGAAAAAATTAAAAAAGACACAGAGGTAAAGTCAATTAATACTTCTCTTGCGGAGATAAATAGAGAAAGAGATCGTGTTATCACAAAAATAACTAATAATCAGGAATTGATAAGGAATATAAATTTGAAATTATCTGTTTTAGAAGCTGAGATTAATCAATTTAAAGAAGAGGAGAGAAGGAAGGATAAGGAATTAACCGAAAAGGGAGTATTAATTGAAAAAGAAAATGAAATGATTCAAAAATATTATAATGACTTAAATTTAAAAAATAAAGAGATACATCTTTTAGAAGAATTAATTACAACAATCCAGAACAGCAATGCAGAAAGAAATGATTATTTTCTGGAATTAGAAAGCTCAAAAGATATTATCAATATTTGTGAACTGAAAAATGTAATTAAAGAAATACCGGCTAATTTAGAGCAAGTTTTTAACTTTATTTTGGATGAAGGAATAAAATACCTACATCTGGTGCATTCTGATAAAATTCCCTTTTTTAAAAGACTACTTAAAGAGAAAAATACAGTAAAAATAAAGATTATTGCTAATAACCTTGTCTTACCTGCTAATAATGATTTAAAAATCTTTAAAAAAAGATCTGGATTCGAAAACAATAGAATAATTGGATTTGCTAATGAATTAATTTCCCCTCTTCCTGAATATAAAAAGTTAATTGATACCGCTCTGGGACATATATTAATAGTGGAAGATATATCCACTGCTTTGAATGTTGCAAAACAAATAAGGGGACAATGGATTATAATTTCCTTAGATGGAATAATAATAAATGAGAAAGGAATTGTTACAATTGGTTTTACATTAAATGATATAACAAAAGATAGCCGCAACATTTCTAAAAAAAGAATCCTGGAATTAAGAAAAGAAATTAAATTCATTAATAATGGGATACAAAAAAAGCAATTATTTTTGGAAACTGAGAATGAAAAGTATAAAGAGCTTTATAATGAGTTAAAGAATATCAGCAAACAGCTGAAAGCAAGCATAACTAAAATTAATGAAACAAGAGTTAAATTGGAAGAAATAAAATATAATATAAAAGATTCAGAAAATGTTTTAAAAACGCTAATAAAGAAAAAAGATGATGAATTAGTAAAAATAAATAATAGAGAAAAGGATATTATTATTTTAAATAGAAATATTATAAATCTTGAAAATTATCTTAAATATATTAGTTTATACAATGATTGCCTTTCTAAATATAAAGATAATTGTAGTAGTGCAATTAACGAAATCGAGAGAGATAGGAATAACCTTAAGATGAAACTATCCTGGGGAAAAGAAAGAGCAGAATTATTACAAAAAAGAAAGAAGGAGATGGAGCAATTTATTACAAGTTACCATCAGGAAAAAAAAGAACAGGAAGAAAAGTTAGAACATTGTAATAAAGAACATATCAAATTAATTCAACAGGAAGTTGAATTAAAAGATAAACTTGATTTTATTATAAAAAAACAAAATGAGTTGAATGAAAGTATAAATATAATAAAGGATAACTTAAGGGAACAAGAAAGTATTCTGAGAAAAACTAGGGAAAAAATCGAGTTAGAGCAAGACACCCTTAGTAGTAAGAAAAATGGTTTACATGAATGTGAGATGGTTCATGTACAGAATCAAGAAAAAATGAATAATTTACTTCAAACGATAAAAAATCAATACAATGCTTCATTAAATGAAATTCTTCGTTATAAAAATTATGTTAATAGCCAATCAGAGGCTATAGATACAATTTCAAAGTATAAAGATCAGATTAAATTAATGGGTCAGATTAATTTTAATGCTCTACAGGAATATCAAGAACAATTTGTAAAATTTAAAGAATTAAATAGTAAAAAAGAAGAAATAATTAAATCTAAAGAAAAATTAATAGCTTTAATCGATGAAATTGACCGCATAGCTGAAGACCATTTTTATAAAACATTCCAGAAGATTCAAATTAATTTTAAAGAAATATTCAAAAAACTATTTCGTGGTGGCGAAGTATCCTTAGAATTGACTAATAATAAAAAACTTCTGGAAGCAGGAATTGAAGTATTGGTACAACCGCCAGGTAAAAAAGTACAAAACATTTCCTTGCTCTCCACCGGCGAAAAAGCACTAACAGCTATAGCACTATTATTTGCCTTATGGAAGGCAAACCCGACTCCTTTTTGCTTTTTTGATGAAATTGATTCAGCTTTAGATGAAACTAATGCAATACGTTTAGCTTCTTTTATCAAAAATGATGATCTGAAGAATTCTCAAATTATAATTATTACCCATCAAAGAGAAGTCATGCAAGCAGCAGATGCTTTATACGGAATTACTATGGATGGATTTGGAACTTCCAAGTTAATGTCGATAAAAATGATGGATTTGGGAGAGAAATAAAAATAGGTAATTTAATAACTTCCTTAAAAACCGGTTTAAAAAAAACCAGAGATAATCTAATTAATAAATATGATATTTTATTTTCAGACGCTGTAAAAGATAAAAATCTATTTCTGGATAAGATTGAGGAATTATTGTTATTATCAGACATTGGTCCCCGAACTACTGAAGAAATATTAGCCCGTTTTCAAACAATGAACATACATCAATTTAAAATGAATGATTTTAATTATTTTAAAAAACATCTTAAACAAATATTGATTGATTTAATTCCAAGAGAAAATTGTGAATTCACAATAAATCCAGAAATGTTGAACATCATAATGATTGTGGGAGTCAATGGAACTGGTAAAACTTCTTTTGCTGGAAAACTTGCTTATTACTATAAAAATAAAGGATTGAATTCTTTATTGGTTCCTGCTGATACTTTTAGAGCAGGGGCTATTGAGCAATTGACTTTATTATCCAAACAAGTAGGGGTTGAAATCTTAAGAACATCAGCTAGTTCAGACCCTGCTTCTGTTGTTTTTGATGGCATACAATCTGCTAAGGCTAAAAAGAAAGTATTATTAATAATTGATACGGCTGGAAGATTGCATACCTACAATAATCTGATGAAAGAATTAGAAAAGATTAAAAGAGTAATTAATAAAAATGCTCCATGGGCTTTATTGAATACTATACTAGTGATTGATGCTACTACTGGTCAAAATGGACTTGTTCAAGCAAGTAATTTTAAAAAATCCTTGGAGATATCTAGTATAGTCTTAACTAAGTTAGATGGTACAGCTAAAGGAGGAATAGCATTAACTATACAAAAAGATTTATTTATTCCTGTTTCATTTATCACTTTTGGAGAAAAGATTACAGATTTAAGTGAATATATACCAGAAAAGTTTATAGAAATGCTGCTTGATTGACACTAAATATAATTTTCTATATACTGATATAGAATTTGTCATTTTATTTATTTTTAAATTTTTAAACACTTCTTTTCTTATATCTTTAAATAAAAAGAAGGATTAAATGAACTAAAGAAAATTATATTTTCTAAATAATATTAAAAAATAATAAAAATATCTGAACAAGTTTGATAATTAGTAATACTTTTATTAAGGTGAAACATTATGTTAGATAAACTATCAGAAAAATTGCAGTTAGTTTTAAATAAAATAAAAGAAAAGGGTAAAATTTCAGAATCGGACATTAAACAATCTTTGAGAGAAGTTAAACTTGTTCTTCTCGAAGCCGATGTACACTATAAGGTAGTAAAAGATTTTATTGCAAAACTGGAACAACAGGCAACTCAGGAAAAACTATCTAAGACACTTACTCCAGGACAACAAATTATTAAAATGACTCACGAAATATTAACCGAAATATTGGGAGAAAAGCAGAGTAAAATAAAAATTAGTGAAAAATTACCGACAACTATTTTACTTATTGGTTTACAAGGCTCTGGTAAAACTACTACTGCCGCCAAATTGGGTTTAAATGTTAAAAATGATGGTTATATGCCGCTATTAGTGGCAACAGATAGGATTAGACCTGCGGCTATTGAACAGTTATCGATAATGGGTAAAAATGCTGGTGTTGAAGTATTTACCAGCGATAGTAATAAAAACACTTTGGGCACCATTTATGAAGCAGAGCAATGGGCAAAAATACATAAACATGATGTAATTATTATTGATACTGCTGGTAGATTACATATAGATCAGGATTTGATACAAGAATTAAAGGACATAAAAAATTCGATATCCGTTGATGAAACATTATTAATTCTTGATGCTTTAATGGGTCAGGATGCTTTAAGGGTAGCAAATGATTTCAATAATGAAGTTGGGGTAGATGGCTTTATTCTAACAAAATTAGATGGTGATGCTCGTGGTGGTGTTGCCCTCTCCATCAGAAGCATTACTGGCTTACCTATTAAATTTATTGGAGTTGGTGAGAAAATAAATGATTTAGAGCTGTTTTATCCTGATCGTATTTCATCACGAATACTTGGAATGGGTGATACCTTAACACTAATTGAAAAAATTGAAGCAAATTATGCCCGCAATGAAATACAAAATATAGGGAAAAAAGAATTTAGAGATCAATTTAATCTTAATGATTTTTATGAACAATTAAAAAAAATAAAAAAAATGGGTTCCCTGGAAAATATCTTTAATATGATGCCTATTCAATTTTCAAGCTCATTAAAGAATATTAAACAAAATATGGGAGATGAAGAAAAAGGATTAAGCAGGGTTGAAGCAATTATCTGTTCAATGACCAAACAAGAAAAGTTAGAACCAGATATAATAGATGGAAGTAGAAGGAGAAGAATTGCAAAAGGTAGCGGAACAAATGTAAGTGATGTGAATCGTCTATTAAACCAATTTTTTAAAATGAAGAAATTCTTAAAATGTACTAGTAGTAAAAAATCTTTAATTTCTTTTATGAGATAAGAATAAGAATGAATAAACAATATTTTAAAAAAATTTATGGAGGAAAAAATGTCTGCAAAAATTAAACTAAGAAGAGAAGGTGCTAAAAAAAATCCTTGTTATAAGGTTATAGTTATAGATTCCCGTAAACCAAGGGATGGAAGATTTATCAAAATGTTAGGTTATTATCAGCCTACCAAAGAGCCATACACCTTTAATATCGATAAAGAAGAAAGCTTAAAATGGATTAAGCAGGGAGTAAAAATGACTAAAACAGTTGAATCTTTATTTAAAAAAGAAGGCATCTTAGATAATTCTAAAGAAGTTTAAGATAATGGTTTAAAAAATATCAAATGAATTAACTATAAATCTTTGGAGAAATATTTTGAATGAACTAATTGAGTATTTACTAAAAATGCTTGTAGATTTTCCGGATAAGCTTAAAATTAATAGAATTGATCAAGACAATATGACTATATTAGAAATAACTGCTGATCCATCTGATATAGGTAAAATTATCGGTAAACAGGGAAGAGTAATTAAGGCAATTAGGGCAATCACGAATGCAGCAACCATAAAAGAAAGAAATAGGACTATCATTGAAATAATGGAAAGCAAAAATAGTAATTTTCCCATTAATTATTAATAAAATAGTAACAAATAGGATCAAAAATGGAAATAATGATTTTGACAATTTTTCCAGAGATGTTTAATTCACCATTTTCAGAAAGCATTATTAAACGAGCTAAGGATAAAAATTTAGTAAATATTAACATTATAGATATTAGAGATTTTGCTAAAGATAATCATAAGAGCGTTGATGACTACTCCTATGGTGGTGGCCCTGGAATGGTATTAAAACCCGAGCCTATAGTTGAATCAGTAGAATATATTTTTAAAAAAGATAAGAGTTGGATTGATAGCAAGGTAATAATTACTTCTGCTCAAGGTAAAATTCTTAATCAAAAAATAGTGAATAGATTATCATCTTTGGAAAAAATTATTTTTATTTGTGGAAGATACGAAGGTATTGATGAGAGAGTTTATCGAATATTAAATGCAGAAGAAATTTCAATCGGGGATTATGTTTTAACAGGGGGAGAAATACCGGTAATGGTTCTGGTTGATGCGATAACTAGAATGTTGCCAGGTGTATTAGGAAAGGAAGAATCATTAAAGAATGATTCTTTTTATAATGGTTTGCTGGATTATCCTCATTTTACCAGACCCGAGAAATATAAGGGATATGAAGTTCCTGAAGTATTATTATCTGGTGATCATAAAAGAATTAAAAGTTGGAGAATAAAACAATCTTTATTAAGAACAATTATTCGTAGACCCGATTTATTAGCTAATAGAAAGTTTTCCAAAGAAGAGCTTAAAATGATTAATGATCTAAAAACACTCAGTTAGAAAAGAAAGGGAGATACTAATGAATTATATTAAAAATATTGAAGATGAGCAATCAAAAAAAGAAATATTAGAAGCAAAACCTGGGGATTTGATTGAAGTACACCAGAAGATTATTGAAGGTGAGAGAAAAAGGACTCAGATTTTCCGAGGAATTTTAATTGCAAGAAAACATAGTGGAAGTAGAGAAACAATTACCGTAAGAAAGGTTACTAAAGGTATTGGTGTTGAGAAGATCTTTCCGATACATTCTCCAAATATAGAAGAGATTAAACTCGTTAAAAGTGGTTTAGCAAGAAAAGCTAAATTATACTTCTTAAGAGACAGGATTGGACAAAAGGGATTGATGACCTAATTTTTCATTATCAGATTAACTAAATTGAAAGAAGATATTTTTCGTTTAAAAAGAAAAATTAATTTTTTATACCAGGAAAGAGTAAGGATAGAAAGACTAAAAGTTATTGAACTAAAGTTGTTTTCTTCCGGTTTCCAATGTATCGCTGGTATTGACGAAGTAGGAAGAGGTGCTTTAGCCGGTCCCGTTGTTGCTGCGGCAATAGTAATAAAGGATATTGACTCTTTTTTTATTGCAGATTTAAAAGATTCTAAAAAAATAAGCAAAGTTAAAAGGGAATATTTATCTAAATTAATTAGGGAAAAATCTTATGATATAGGTATAGGTTTAGTTGATTCCAGTACCATCGATAGAATAAATATTCTAAAGGCAACTATACTGGCAATGAAAAGAGCAATCATATCTCTTAATCAATACCCCGATTATCTGTTAGTTGACGCCTTAAAAATTCCATTTATTAAAATATCACAAGATAGTATTATTAAGGGAGAAGATAAAAGTATTTCCATAGCTGCGGCATCAGTTATAGCTAAAGTATATCGAGATAATCTTATGAAGAAATATCATGAAAAATACCCACTGTATCTCTTTAATCAAAATATGGGATATGGGACAAAGAAACATCTCGCAGCGATAAAAGCATATGGATGTTGTCCTATTCACCGAAAAACATTTAAAGGTGTAATAATCAATAAAATAAATACCCCAGAAACATATAAGTCAATAAATCTATATGAGTAATAATGAATAATACAGGAAATACTGGAGAAAAATTTGCCAGATATTACCTTAACAAAAAGGGATATCGTATTTTAGAGCAAAATTATAAAGTATCTTTTGGTGAAATAGATATAATTGCCGAAAAGAATAATTGTATTTGTTTTATTGAAGTAAAATCTAGAAGATCAAATATATGTGGTTCCCCAGAAGAGTCAATTACTCAATATAAGAAAAATAAAATTATAAAAGTAGCAGAACTATATATCAAACAACGCAAGATTAAAGATAAGCTTTTTCGCTTTGATGTTATAGCTCTTAATTTTAATAATAATTTTTTAATAAAGATAAATCATATTACTAATGCGTTTCATCAATAAAATTTAAATATAATAATAGGTTTGGGTGATACCTTGATTTCAAAACTTTGTAGTGCCGCACTTTTAGGTGTAGAAGCATTTATTGTTGAAGTAGAAGTAGATGTAGCCAATGGATTACCTTCTTTTAATATTGTAGGTTTACCTGATACTGCAGTACAAGAATCGAGAGAAAGAGTTAGATCTGCTTTAAGAAATGCTGAATATCAATTTCCCATGCAAAGGATAACCGTTAATTTAGCTCCAGCTGATATCAAAAAAGAAGGACCAGCCTTGGATTTACCTATTGCTATTGGAATATTAACTGCCAATGAACAAATACAAAGTATTTTTTATAAAAATCTTATTATCATTGGTGAACTCTCTCTTAATGGTGGCATAAAGCCAGTAAATGGAGTGTTATCAATTGCTTTAATGGCTAAGAAAAATGGTATTAACAATATTATTGTTCCTCAGGAAAATGCCCGAGAGGCAGGAATAGTTGATGGAATAAATATTTATCCTGTTTCCAATTTACGTCAAGTAGTTAAATTTTTAAATAAAGAAATTAATATAAAACATTTTTATGTTAATAAAGAAGAACTAATGACTCACAGTGATGACTATTCAGTAGACTTTTCAGACGTCAAAGGTCAGCAGCAGGCTAAAAGAGCCCTGGAGGTAGCGGCTGCAGGTAGACATAATGTGATAATGATTGGTCCACCTGGTTCGGGTAAAACTATGTTGGCAAAACGTATCCCGACAATTTTACCCAGCTTAACTTTGGAAGAGGCAATTGAAATAACTCGTTTATACAGTATTTCTAATTTAGCTAATAGAAAATACCCTGTCATGACTAGAAGACCTTTTCGATCACCACATCATACCATAAGCGATATCGGACTTATTGGAGGGGGAACAATGCCAAAACCGGGAGAAATAAGTTTAGCCCATAATGGAGTATTATTTTTAGATGAACTTCCTGAGTTTAGCCGTACAGCTTTAGAGTCATTACGTCAACCGATAGAAAGTGGAAGGGTTACTATTTCCAGAGCTTTACGTTCAGTAACTTATTTATCTCACTTTATGCTGGTAGCCGCTGCTAATCCCTGTCCCTGTGGTTATTTCGGTGACCCTATTAAACAATGTACCTGTACCTCATATCAAATTCAAAAGTATAGAGCAAGGATTTCAGGTCCACTATTAGATAGAATAGATATTCAGATTGAAGTTCCAAGATTAGATTATAAAGAATTAGTAAATAGAAAAAATCTCAACGATTGTTCTAGTGAAATTAGAAAAAGAATTGAAAAAGCCAGGAAAATACAATTAAACCGTTTTGAAGGTAGAAATATTTATAATAATTCACAGATGAATCGGAAAGATATCGAAAAATATTGCTCGTTATCCATTGAAGCATGGGATTTATTAAGCCATGCAATGGAAAAATTAAAATTGAGTGCTCGGGCATATGATAAAATATTAAAGTTAGCTAGAACAATTGCTGATCTTACTTTAACGGAAAAAATACAAACCGTGCATATTGCCGAAGCTATCCAATATAGAAGCCTGGATAGAGAATATTTAATATAAAAATATTTGTTTAAATAGAAGAGGTTAATATGGTGTTAAAAAATAGATTAGCCCCATCAATACTAAATGCTGATTTTTCCTGTCTGAGTGAAGTTCTACATATTTTAGAAAGATGTAAAGTTGATTTAATTCATCTCGATATTATGGATGGTAATTTTGTTCCAAACATTACTTTTGGACCTAAAATAGTCGATACAATTAGAAAAAATACAAGCCTTCCTCTTAGTGTTCATTTAATGATAGAAAAGCCGGAAAGATATATAAAAGTATTTTCCGAAGTGTTACATGTTCAAGATAGTTTAATTGTTCATGTTGAAACTTGCTTGCATTTAGATAAAACATTACAAATGATAATTGATTCTGGTTTGACAGTGGGAGTGGCACTAAATCCTTCAACTCCTTTAGATATGATTAAGTATGTACTAGACAAGCTGGATGTGATATTGATTATGACCGTTAATCCAGGTTTTGGTGGACAACAATTTATACCGACTATGTTACAAAAGATTGCTCAAGCTAGAGAAATAGTGGATCAAAATAAGAAAAATATTAATATCCAGGTTGATGGAGGAATTAATGTCAAGAATATTCAGACCATAAATAAAATTGGAGCAAATATCTTAGTAGTCGGTTCTGAAATATTTGAAGCTGAAAATCCTGAAAATATGATAAAAAAACTTCAAAGAAAGTTAAAATCATTATAATTATTCAATTCATTCTTAACTAAGTGGTTATTTAAAAATATGGGTATAAAGGTTGCCATTATTGGAAAAACAAATACGGGAAAATCTACTCTATTTAATCGTATAATTGGTTTTAAAAAAGCTATTGTCCTATCTGAAGCCGGTATTTCTCGTGATAGAAATTATGCAGAAGTTCAATGGCAGGGTAAATCATTCACATTAATAGATACCGGTGGTATTGATTATATCGATAAACAAAATAGTATACAAAAAAAGATTTTAGAACAGGCAATAAAAGCTATCTCTGATTCTGAAATTATCTTACTTCTTTTGGATATTATGATAGGAATTCAACAGGAAGATATCGATATTGCCCGATTTATTCGAAAAAATCATAAAAAAACTATATTAGTAATAAACAAGAGTGATATAAAAAATAAGAATTATTTTTTTAGTGAATTTTATCACTTAGGTCTGGGGGAACCGTGTCTTATTTCTGCTGAACAGGGAATCAATATTAGTGAACTGTTGGACAGAATAACATCTTTAATACCTGATAAAGACAAAAAAGTTGATTTAAGTGAAAATCCTGATTATCTAATAAGAGTTGCTATCATCGGTAAGCCAAATGTTGGTAAATCCAGTATTTTAAATGCCATTTTAAAAGAAGAAAGAATTATTGTAGATGATAGCCCTGGCACCACCAGGGATGCAATAGAAGTGTCACTCAATTTTGATAAATATAGACTTAATTTTATTGATACTTCAGGGTTGAGACGAAAAAAAAGTGTAAAACAAAAAATCGAATATTACGGTAATTTAAGATCAATCGAAGCTATTAAAAGAGCTGATATAGTATTATTAGTTTTGGATGCTACCCAGTCTATCAGTATGCAGGATAAACGTCTGGCCAGAAGAATTATTGAAGATAAGACAGCCTGTATTGTTTTATTAAATAAATATGATTTAATAAGCAAACAAAAGGAAATTGACAAGAACTACCTTTTACAAATAAGCAAATATAACTTTAGATTTCTTAAAAATGCTCCTATTTTGACAACAATAGCAATAGATCCTAAAAAAGATTTCTTACCAGTTTTAAAAACAATCATTGCAATATTTTGCAAATATAATAACAAAATATCTACTTCTGAATTAAACAATTTTTTACAAAAGATTGTAAATAGAAGAATCCCAAAGATAATCAATGGTAGAAGAATACATTTTTATTATATTACCCAAATCGGAATTAGGCCCCCTACTTTCAAAATATTTGTGAATGAACCTGAACTTCTATATATTTCCTATCAAAGGTATATAGAAAATCAATTTATTCAAAACTTTGATTTAAGAGGCATTCCAATTGTATTTATTTATGAAAAGAGCAAATAAGGCATAAAATGGAAATAATTATGGTAATAAAAATTATTATAATCTTAGTTTTCAGTTATACTTTTGGTTCTATTCCTTTTGGTTACTTAATAGGTAAATACTTAAAAAATATTGACATCAGAAAATATGGTAGTGGTAATATTGGTGTAGCAAATACTTTTCGTGTTTTAGGTGTTAGATATGCCATATTAGCCTTGATTGGGGATTGTTTAAAGGGATTTTTATCGGTATATCTTGCTAGATTAATAATAACAGAAAACATTGGTATTTTGTTGTTAACAGGACTTTTTGCTATTTTTGGTCATAATTGGTCTATTTTTCTGAAATTAAATGGCGGCAAAGGCATAGCTACTACCTATGGGGTGATCCTTGCTCTTTTCCCTAATATCGCACTTATCTCTGCATTAATATGGGGAGTATTGGTAGTAACACTAAAATTTGCAGTGGTTGGCTCGATCATTTCAGTATTTAGCATGTTTATTCTATCGTTTGTCTTCAGAACACCTTTTGAATTTAAGTATTTTTTAATAATCATAAATCTATTGGCATTATTACGTCATCGTGCTAATATTATTCGATTGATACAACACAAAGAGAACAAAATAATCCCTGAAAAAACTGATAAAAGAATATAATACTTAATATTTTATAGTAGTGAAATTTTTAATGTTCTTTTTTAATATAAAAATATATGCTAAATTAGATATTAAGTTTGGGTATATAGTTCCTATAATTTTTATACTATGGGTGAAAAAAGGATTTATTATAAAAAGGATTAAAGAAAAGGTAATCAGGGGAAATATCCCTGAAACCATTTAGAAAAATACAAATTTTAAAGTAAATCTATCTTGTTTTACAAACAATATTAAAAAATATTAAATATATTATACATATATATATTGATTTAAGAGATATTCAGGAGGGGCAGTTTCTCCTTGAATATCCTGAAGTTATTTATTACTTAAGACTATGAATATCAGGATAAATAAAATATATAACTTATAACTTTATTATTTTAAAAGGAGAATTAAGGGATTCTCAAGGGGAAAGTTTCTCCTTGAATATCCTGAAATAGAAAAATATATTTATGGAAAAAAGTCTTATTATTGTTGAATCACCAACAAAGGAAAGAGTATTAAAAGAAATGATAGGTGAAAAATTTCTTATTATTTCAAGCAAAGGACACATAAAAGATTTGCCTAAATCAAGAATGGGTATTGATATGGAAAATGATTTTCAACCAACCTGGATTACAATTCCGGAGAAAAGACAGGTAGTTAAATTTATAAAAAATATTGCCGAGGGAAAAGAAAAAATATTATTAGCTACAGATCCAGATAGAGAAGGAGAAGCTATTTCATGGCATATAGCAAAAGAATTAAATATTAACAGTCAAAAATGTAGAATTACTTTTAATGAAATAACCAAAAACGTAATAACACAGGCAATAGAGAATCCCAGGGACCTAAATATGAATATAGTTAATTCTCAGATTGCCAGAAGACTACTAGATCGTTTGGTTGGATATCAAGTTAGCCCTTTATGCTATAAATATACCAGGGGCAAAAGTGCGGGTAGAGTTCAATCAGTGGCAGTCCATTTTATTGTCAAAAGAGAAAAAGAAATTGAGGCATTCAAACCTGAAGAATATTGGAAAATCAATGTATTACTTTTAAGAGATAAAGATATAAAAGATAATGCCTTTCAAGCCTCATTAGTCTCAAAAAATGAGGTCAAGATAAAGATTAAAAATCAAAAAGAAGCTGAACTATACTGTAAAGAAATTGAAAAATGTCAACTCACTGTTTCCAAAATTACCACTACCAAAGAATACAAACACCCTCCTCTCCCCTTAAAAACAAGTACATTACAGCAAATAGCATACAATAGATTAAATTTTTCAGTTAAAAGAACTATGCAAATTGCCCAACAATTATATGAAGGAATTTCAATAACGGGAGTAGGAACATTGGGATTAATTACCTACATGAGAACCGATTCAACACGAATTTCAAATGAGGCAAAACTAAATGCCCAAAAATATATTTCAGAAAAATATGGCAAAATTTTTGTTTCGTCTAGCAAAAGTACTTTAGCCAAATTAAAAAATAAAGTGACTATAAAAATACAAGATGCCCATGAAGCAATAAGACCAACCTCAATTAATCTAGATCCTGAATCTATCAGGAACAACCTCAAGCCAGATCAATACAAGCTTTATCAATTAATCTGGAAACATTTTATAGCCAGTCAAATGAAATCTGCCTTATTAGAAAGAAGGAATGTAAAAATTAGAGCTGGTCATTATATCTTTGAAGTTAATGGAACCACTATAATATTTCCTGGATACCTAAAAGTATTAGGAGACAGTGAAATTGAAAAGGTATCTATTCCAGATTTAAGGGAAAAAGAAAAACTGCAATTATTAGAAATTGACTCAAAACAATCCTCTACCAAACCACCTGCTAGATATAATGAAGCAAGTCTAGTAAAAGTATTGGAAAAAGAGGGCATAGGTAGACCAAGTACCTATGCAGTTATAATTGATAAAATACTTAGTAGAGGTTATGTTGAAAAAGAAAATAAACGATTAATTCCAACTAAATTAGGGATTGTTGTAGATCAATTTCTAATGGAATATTTTTCTAATATTATAAACGTAAAATTTACAGCAATCATGGAAAATGAATTGGATAAAATAGAATCAGGAGAGCATAATTGGCAAAATATTTTAAATAACTTTTATAAATCTTTATTACTAAACATAAACCGGCTTAAGGAGAATCCACCTCACAAATTGATACAAAAATCAAGGGAGTTGACTGATGAAAAATGTACTGTATGTGGTAACCTAATGGAAATAAAAAATGGCCCTTACGGTAAATATTTAGCTTGCTCTGAATCTCCACTTAAACATCCAACTAAACCTTATCTTACTAAAATAGGTGTTTTGTGTCCCAGAGAAGGATGTACTGGTGAAATTATTAAGTTGAAAAGTAAAAAAGGCAGGTTCTTTTATGGCTGCAGCAAATATCCTGATTGTAATTTTTATTCTTTATTTCCTCCTGTGAATAAAAAATGTCCTGATTGTGGTTCAATTCTAGTAAAAATTAATAATAAGAGAAAGGGTAATTTTTACCAGTGCAGTAACAAAGAATGTCATTATCGTGAAAAGGCATTGAAAAATGAATGACATTATAAAAAGTACAAATAATATAAAAGAATATAGAAAATATTTAAAAGAAAAAAAGAATTTTTCTCAAAATACCATAAATGCTTATATGAAAGATATTATTAGCTTAATCCAATTTTCCAAAGATATTAAAAAGGTAGATAGCCTAACTGATTTGAATTATCAGATGCTCAGAAGTTATATAGTCTATTTAAAACAAAAAAATTATAGTGATAGAACAATTGCCCGAAAAATATCTTCTTTCCGTGTCTTTTATAGATACCTAGTTCAACAAGATTATATTAATAGAAATCCTGCAGAATATATACAAATACCGAGAATTAAAAAGAAATTACCAGATTTCTTATTTTTGGAAGAAGTATTGCGATTAATTGATTCAATAAAAACAGATAAACCTATTGGCATTAGAGATAAGGCTATTTTAGAGTTGTTATATGGTACTGGGATAAGAGTGACTGAATTATCCACTCTGGACACTGATGATATTAGTCTGGATGATGATACAATGAAAGTTTTAGGCAAAGGTTCCAAAGAAAGGATATTGCCGCTCAGTCAACCTGTAAAAAATGCTTTGAAAAATTATTTGAAAGTCAGAGAGTTGATACCGAGGAAGAATTATTATGAATCAATTTCAGGAAAAGCTATGTTTATAAGTTGTTTTGGTGAAAGACTTTCTACCAGAAGCATTAGAATGATAATTAATAAAAATATGCGATTAGCCTGTTTAAATAAAAAGATAAGCCCACATGTTTTTCGTCATACCTTTGCTACTCATCTCTTAAATGGTGGTGCTGATTTGCGTTCTGTACAGGAATTATTGGGACATGAAAGTTTATCAACCACTCAAATTTACACTCATATTACTAAAGGTAAATTGATTGAAATATACAAAAAGTCTATCCCTAGAAAATAGTAAACAATATTTTAAAAAACTGATAAAATATAAAATAAAAGAGTACATTTATGTTATCAGAATTTCGAAAAATATCTGATACTAGAAATAATCTTTACTACATGAATAATAATGTGTAAATTAAATGAATCTTAAGGATGTTCAAGAGGAAGGATTCCCCTTGAACATCCTTAAGATTAGGAAGAAATATCATAAGTAATAATTGAAAGGATTTTATCTATGTATAAAGGGACAACAATCCTTGCCGTTAGAAGAAACAATGAAATTGCTATTGCCGGAGATGGACAAATAACCATGGGAAATACAATTGCTAAAAATGAGGCCAGAAAAATAAGAAAAATTTATCATAATAAAGTGCTAACCGGTTTTGCTGGTGGTGCAGCAGATGCACTTACTTTATATGAAAGGTTTGAAAATAAGTTAGAGGAATTTCATGGTAATTTAAAAAGAGCATCTATCGAACTGGCTAAGGACTGGAGAACTGACAAGGCTCTCAGAAGATTAGAAGCTTTACTTATAGTTGCAGACTTACAAGATATGTTTACAATTTCTGGAAATGGTGATATTATAGAACCCGATAAACCTATTGCAGCAATCGGTTCTGGTGGCCCATATGCTTTAGCATCAGCTCAGGCTTTGCTTTCATTCACCCAACTATCTGCTACAGAAATTGCTCAGGAATCATTAAAGATTACTGCCTCTATTTGTATCTATACTAATCATTATATTACCGTAGAAACATTAAAGTGATAATGAAGGGGGAACAGTATTGGAGAATTTGATTCCATCTGAAATAGTAGCAGAATTAGATAAATATATTGTAGGACAAAAACAAGCAAAAGAAGCGGTTGCAATTGCTCTAAGAAATAGGATTAGAAGAAAAAAGCTGCCTAAAACATTAATAGAAGAGGTAACTCCAAAAAATATTATAATGATTGGTCCAACAGGGGTAGGCAAAACTGAGATTGCGCGTAGATTAGCTAAATTAGTTCGAGCACCATTTATTAAAGTAGAGGCTACTAAATTTACCGAAGTAGGTTATGTGGGCAAAGATGTTGATTCTATGATAAGAGATCTGGTACAAGCTGCAGTGCAACTTATACGTAAAGAAAAAATGGAAGAGGTCCGAGGGAATGCCAAAGAAAGAGTTGAAGAGAGGATATTACAAGCATTACTTCCTACAAGTCAGATTGATATGAAAGATAGGAGAGATACCTCTTATAAAGATTTTCAAACCAATCAATCTATTGATAATATTGATAAAGAGAAAAATATAATTGAAATTGAAACTCCATTGAGTAGTCATGATTTACAAAAAGAAAGATTATTAAAAACAAAAGAGATATTAAAAAATAAACTACGAAAAGGTGAATTAGAAGAAAGAGAAATTAGTATTGAAATTGAGGAACAAAGCCATTCTTCAATAGAGATATTTTCAAATATGGGAATGGAAGGAATCGGAATTGATTTTAAAGAAATTTTAGATAAAATGTTACCTGGCAGAAAAAAAAGAAAAAAAGTTAAAATTTCAGAGGCTCGAAAAATCCTTCTGGAAGATGAAATGGAAAAATTATTGGATATGAACAAAATAGCAAAAGAGGCAATTCATAGGACCGAGGAGTTGGGAATAGTCTTTATTGATGAAATCGATAAAATAGCAATGAAAGAAAAATCGTATGGACCTGATGTATCAAGAAGTGGAGTACAAAGGGATATTCTGCCTATAATTGAAGGATCAACTGTAATGACTAAATACGGTGCGGTAAAAACTGATTATATTCTTTTTATTGCTGCTGGTGCTTTTAACGTTTCTAAGCCTTCTGATTTAATCCCTGAATTACAGGGACGGTTTCCTTTGCGTGTAGAATTAAACAGCCTCGATCAGGAAGATTTAGAGAAAATACTTATTGAACCAGATAATTCATTAATAAAACAATATAAAGCACTTCTAAAAACAGAGGGAATTGACCTCGACTTTGATAGTGACGCCATTAAAGAAATCTCTAAAATAGCCTCGGTATTAAACGAACAAAATGAAAATATTGGAGCAAGAAGACTTTACACTGTTATGGAAAAATTATTAGATCGCATTTCCTTTAATGCCCCTAAAATAGGTGAGAAAAAAATTATAATAACCAAGAAATATGTTGTAAATCGTTTACAAAATATCATTCAAAAAGAAGATTTAAGTAAGTATATTTTATAGTATCGGAATTTCAAAAAAATATCAGAAATTATAAAATACGCTTTTTAAATAAAGAACAATATGTACTCAGTTAGATTTTAAGAAAGAGTGTATAATTACTACAAAATTTTATACCTATACCCAAGTAAAATAAAGATTTGTAATACAAGATACTAAAAGCTAGATATTCAGGACCTTAGTAATTATTAAGATTAATATAGAAGGGAATTTTAAAAAGAATAATTCCCCTTAAATGTCTGTAATTGTTATAATATCTATAACCATAAACCATAAAGATTAAGGTAATCCCATACTTAAGTTGCACTTAGAACCTTGAAAAACTGTTGATAAATCAGTATAAAGAGAGTATGAAAACATGTCCTCGCTACGGCAGTAAAAAATTCTGGTCTCTTTCAACCGGTCAGAT
>JAQUNC010000030.1 GCA_028717805.1 Atribacterota bacterium | reverse complement strand
CATTTGAAAGAGGAAATGGAGAAAGAAATTATTAAGTATCTTAATAATAAGTTTGACTAAATTTCTAACAGCAGTAGATAGATAACAATGTGAGATTATATTATTTTTTTTGGTTTTCCATTATAGGAGTAAATAAAACAAAATTAAATAAAAAACCTGGAGGGTTTATATTTTAAAATAAACACTAACTATAGAATAAGCTTATATAAAAGCAAATACAATTTTTTGATTTATTCTTTTCCATTTATATCATTATTCTATAATCTGTTTAATAAAAAATTAGTAAAACTCTATTATTGGATAGTGTAAAATTTCAGTAGGTGTTTTCAATTATAGACCCCAAAACCCATAGTCATATTTCCTTTGTGGTTGACGATGTTGAGAATTGTTTGGCTAAGCTAAAAGAAAATGGAGGAACGACAGTAGGAGAAACAGTTATGGGGCATATTGATAGTGTAGTGAAAATACATGTAGTATATGACAAAGATCCGGAGGGTAATATAATTGAAATACAAAAATGGAGCTAAAATTAATGCAAGCAAAGATATTGGGCTTATAGTATTTTTAATAAACATTCAATAGTGATGGTTTAAATTGTTATTGTGATAATTATGTCATAAACACTCATTAATAGATTTTAAATGCTTTGAAACCTTTATTTTTAATTTTCCCTCCTCCCTGATTTATTTTTCGGTGGAATGAAATAAATAATATTTGCCACATTATGGAATATAATTGTAGAATAATGAAAATTGTTATAGAAAAAATAAATAATGTATTATTATAAAGAAGTTAAAAAAATTAAACCTCCTTGGGGGAAAATATTACGATTTTTAACCAGCGTGTATTTACATTGGAAGATAGATATCCATGTATCAAAAAATGATACTAATAGTTTGAATCCCTCCTATCTTGTTTTGGCTAATCATGTAACTTACTGGGATCCCTTTTTAGTAAATATGTTTGTTGAGGAACCAATATGCTACATTGCTGAGGCGGTTTATTTCAGAAATCCTTTATTCCGTCTCATTCTCAATTCAGTCGGCTCTATTCCTAAAAAGAGATATATGAAACAATATTTACCCATTAAAAGATTGCTTCGAGCTAAAGATAACGGAAGAATATTGGGTATTTTCCCTGAAGGTGAACGGAAATGGGATGGAACTACTGATTTTAAGACTTTATGCGCTACAGCAAAATTAATTAAGAAATTAGATGTACCCGTAGTAACGGTAAAGATAAGAGGCGGGTATCTTGCTTATCCACGGTGGGCAAAAGTATCAAGAAAAGGTAGGGTAGACTTATCTTATACTTTGTGTCTTACTAAAGATGAGTGTCGTGCATTATCATTAGAGCAGATTGAAGACAAAATAAAGCAGTACCTTGCTCATGATGAAGTAGATTATCAGAGAAAGGAATATAGTAAATATATCGGTAAAGATTTAGCAGAGAACCTGGAACATCTTTTATTTACCTGTCCTAATTGTCAGTCCCTTAATACACTTATTTCTCATGGTAATCAATTATCCTGCCAGCAATGTCACTACAGTGTGATTTACAATCAATATGGTTTTTTGGAAGGCTTACAGAAAAAATTGTATTTTGATAACCTCAGAGATTGGAATCGATGGCAGAATCTCTTTTTAAGAGAGTTTATTACAGAAAAATACAATATCAAAAACCAAGACTGTAAAGATATTTTAAGAGATAATGAGGTTGAAATGTTTGTCGGTAGCCTTAGCCAGCCCTTTGCTTATATGGGAGAGGGGAACTTATGTTTAAATCAAAAAGAGTTGTATTTTGAATTTCCGGATGGAGAGAAGTGCCGATTTCAATTAGGGAAAATTACCGGTCTTAGTGTTCAGTTTCAAGCAGTGCTGGAGTTTAATTATCATGATAAGAAAATGTACCGGTGTAAATTTAAAAATCCGCATTTGTCTGCCTATAAATGGGTACAATCCATTGGCATTACCCGAGAAAAAATAGATTAGGCAAAAACAGAACAAATTCATTCTTAATGTTCTAAATTATAAGTTTTGAAATGCATTTTTAAGTCGTTGCATAGCTGTGACCACTGTTGATTTGGGACAGGCAAAGTTAAATCTCATAAATCCTTCTCCTCCTGAGCCAAACCACTCTCCCAGGTCTACAGCTATCTTTGCCTTTTCCAATATCAAGGAATAGATTTCTTTATTACTTAATCCAGTTCCTCTGAAATCAATCCAGGCCAAGTATGTTCCCTCAGGTTTTTTCATGTGTATATCTGTTAAATTATCCTTAAGATATTCAATAACATAATCAAAGTTATTCTCTACATATTCTGTTAAATCATCTACATAACTATCCCCGTAAAGATAAGCAGCTTCACCAGCGATAGGTGCAAATACATTAGGATCAGGATAATTATTAATAATCATTCTCTTAGTCAATCTTTCTCTTATTTCCTTATTCGGAATTACAATTAGTGAGGCGCTCAGGCCAGCTATATTAAATGTCTTACTGGGTGCATAAGAGATGATAAGATTCTGAGTGATGGTATCTGGTAATTTCCCAGCTGTAATAAACTTGTGTTCTTTCATTATCAAATCGGCATGAATCTCGTCAGAGAAAATTAATACCTCATTATCCAAACAGATCTTGCCAGCACGATACAATTCATCCCTGGTCCAAACTCTACCTACCGGATTGTGGGGATTGCAAAGTATAATGAGTTTAGTATCAGGATCTTTTGCTAACTCTTCTAAGCCTTTAAAATCCATACTGTAAAAACCTTTTTTTTCAATTAACTGGTTATTTTGTACTCTTCTTCCACAATTTACAATACTTTCCCGGAAAGGATAGTAAACAGGATTTTGTATAATGACCCCATCTCCAGGTTTGGTAAACTCTTGAATAGCAGCATTTATTGAGGGTACCACACCACTAATAAAGAGCATCCAATCAGTAGGGATTTGATAATTATAGCGCCTATCAAACCATCCCGCAGCAGCTTTTTTAAAAGCTTCTACAGCATCAGGTGAAACATACCCATAGATTCCATGTTCAGCTCTTTTTTTAACCGCTGTGATAACCTCAGATGGACATAAAAAATCCATATCTGCTATCCACATACCTAAAGCTCCCTGAACATCGTAACCAGGGAATTTATGTTCAAAACTCTGCCATTTTACACTATAAGAACCGCTATCACAGCCCCGTGGGATAATTTGATCAAAATTGTAATGTTTCTTCATTTACCATTCCTCTTCATTTTTTTATTCTTTATATTTTGTTCAGAAATTATCATATATTATCAGGAAAACCTGATGCCTAATTCTAATTCTTAACCAGATTGCCTCTATATTTTTACCTGATCTTTTAATATCTTTAGTCCAATCAAAATTCTGTAAATAATTACTAATTTAGAAGCGCCTTCTTTTCCCTTATCTCATAGTGTACTAATATAAATATTATGGGTCAAGCTATAAAATGATAAAACAAAAAAGAAAGTGGATTATTGACTTTGCCATGTACATCTCTATAATAAACATCATATATATACTCCAAAATACGTTAGTTAGTCTATTATGTTTATTTAACAAATCAGTTCAGAAAGGTTTATACTGTGAGACAATTATACTTAGTGCGTGTTTTTCAATTAACCTGGGGGCTTTTCCTTTTTGCATTGGGTATCGCCATTACCATAAATGCACATATAGGATATGCTCCATGGGATGTTTTCCATGCAGGATTAGCTAAGACAACCGATATCAGCATTGGTAATGCATCAATTATAATCAGTATTATTATTGGCCTCTTATCTATATTTCTCGGAGAGAAACTGGGACTGGGCACTATTTTTAATATGGTACTAATTGGTATCTTTTTAGATATTATTATTTCACTTCATATTATACCGATAGCAAATAATTTTATATGGAGTATTCCCATGTTAATTGTAGGTTTAATAATTATTGCCCTAGGGACCTACTTTTATATGAAACCAGGGCTTGGCGCAGGACCCAGGGATAGTTTAATGGTTGCACTTACCAGAAAAACAGGCTTACCCATTGGCATCTGTCGGGGAATAATTGAAGTGTTAGTAGTTATCATTGGGTGGAAATTAGGCGGTATGGTTGGAGTTGGAACTATCTTAGCGGCACTTACCATCGGATTTTGGATACAGATTACTTTTAAATTATTTAAATTTGATGCAACACAAGTAGAGCATGAAGCAATTGATAATACTTATAAAATCATTTTTAGGAATAATGACCTAAAAGTTAAATAAATCAGACCTTGAAATATCGCTTTTAGTTTTATTCAAGTTAAATATTTAAGTTCATAGTGAGCTATTTTCAATTTGTAAATATATTCAACTAAATCCAAATTCTGAACGCATATAAATCGTTACAAGGATAACATACAATAAAGTAACTCAAGCCATAGTAATAGTCAATAATTTCTTTTTAATATCATGAAAATAATATTTCTGACTATCTTTTAACAAACTAAGATTAGAATGCAATACCAACTACTTGTTCAATTATTTTAGGTAGTCTACTTTTTACCTTTTTTCTTCACAATTATTTTATTTCTTTTACAATTTGCAATAGAGGATAGAAGATTAGAATTTAATTAAGATTAAGAAGTTTTCACTCTAAATCTACAGATAGGCAAAGTTCAGGAAGAAAGTGTTCAGAAACCGCTTGTTTTTAGTTATTTTAAAAATATTAAAAAAATGATAAGATAATAAAATAAAAGTAATCAAGGATAAAAATAATGGATCTTTTTCATCAACAGGCAAAAAAAATAACCAAATTAGCTCCCTTAGCTGACCGAATGCGGCCAAAAAATCTGGAGGAATTTGTAGGGCAGGAAAAGATTATTGGCAAGGGCAAGCCTTTGCGCATTGCTATTGAGAAAGATCAGCTACAGTCAATTATTTTGTGGGGTCCCCCGGGTTCAGGGAAAACTACCCTGGCTATGATTATTGCCCAAATGACCAAAAGTTTTTTTGTCCAGTTTAGTGCTGTTACTTCCGGTATTCCTGATTTAAAGGAAATCATTAAAGAAGTTAAACAGCGCTGGACTTTTCATCAGCAGAAGACTATTCTCTTTGTAGATGAGATTCATCGTTTTAATAAAAATCAGCAAAATGCCTTTCTCCCCTATGTGGAGGACGGGACTATTATATTGATTGGGGCTACTACTGAAAATCCTTCTTTTGAAGTGATTTCTCCCCTATTGTCACGTTCAAGTGTTTATGTGCTCGATTCTCTCACCGAGAAGGATTTATCCAGAATTATTCAGCGTGCTTTAGCTGATATAGAGAATGGTTATGGAAACTTACCTCTGGAAATAGATGAAGAGATAATTAATCTTATTACCGGGCTATCTTATGGAGATGCCAGGATAGCTTTAAATATACTTGAATTTGCTGTGAATACCAGAATTGCCCACTTTAAGGATAAGGATAAAATTAAAATAGATAGAGACTTAATTCAGCAAGTTGTACAGAAAAATATCCTTCGTTATGATAAAAGTGGTGAGGAACATTATAATCTCATTTCAGCATTACATAAAAGTATGCGCGATTCTGATCCTGATGCAGCTCTTTATTGGGTTACCCGTATGATTGAAGCAGGCGAGGATCCCCTTTATATTGCCCGTAGACTCATCAGGTTTGCCTCGGAGGATATTGGAAATGCAGATCCTCAAGCACTTTCTGTTGCAGTATCAGCAATGCAGGCAGTTCATTTTCTTGGAATGCCAGAGGGAGATTTAGCTCTAATACAGGCTGCGGTTTATCTATCTAATACCTCAAAAAGTAATGCTCTTTATAAAGGTAGACAACTAGCCGGTCAGGATATAAAGAGATATGGTCCATTGCCGGTACCTTTTGTTATTCGTAATGCTCCAACTTCGATGATGAAAGATATGGGTTATGGAGCAGGATACCAGTATGCCCACGATTATCGGGATGCATTTGTTGACCAACAACATCTTCCTGATCAGCTGGTAGAAAGAAAATATTATTTCCCTTCCGGAAGAGGATTGGAGGGGAAAATTAAAGAGATAATGGAACAGAGAAAAAAAATGAAAACATTGTTGCAGCAGAAAAAAAGTATAAAAAAGGCTATTCCTAAAGAGGAGAACATAAACAGGGAGTGATTGCTATGAAGGTAAGCATAAAGTTTTATTCTGGTTTTGAAAAATACCTACAGGATAATTGCAATAGATTATTGAAATTAAACCTCGATAATGGAGAAGATATTACATCGATTTTGAACCGTTTTTTGCCTCAAGAAGCCATAGGTTTTGTGGGAATGGTGTTAGTTAATAAGAAGATTACCAATTTCGATTATCAATTAGTTGAGGGAGATATGGTTGAAGTATTTCCAGTTATAGGCGGAGGTTAAAACCTATCTCATTGGTAGCCTTAAGAAAGGAATAAAATGAAACAGCAAAAAAAAATAAAAGTAGGAATATTGTTTGGAGGTAAATCTGGTGAGCATGAGGTTTCTTTCTGTTCAGCTTCCTCAGTTATTAAAGCCATTAATCCCGAAAAATATAAAGCAATACCAATTGGTATTACCAAGAATGGTTATTGGTTATCTCCTGAAGATAGCTGTCGTGCATTACTGACTGGAAGGATTGAAGGAAAAGAGATTATATGCTGGGAAAGTAAAACAGATGAGCATCAGTTTATTATCATTAACAAGAAGAATAATGAAATAAACTATTCTTTTTTGGAAAAATTAGATGTTATCTTTCCAGTATTACATGGACCATATGGTGAAGATGGTACTATTCAAGGTTTATTAGAATTAATTGATATTCCCTATGTGGGTTCAGGCGTAGTTGCCTCTTCCTTATCAATGGATAAAGAGTTAATGAAAAAGATTTTTCAGCAAGCAGGTCTGCCTCACACCAGATGGATAATGATAAAACGGAAGAGATGGAGTTCTGAGCCAGAAAAAATATTAACAGAAATTGAAAAGGAACTATGCTTCCCTCTTTTTGTTAAACCAACAAATTTAGGATCCAGTGTAGGTATCAGTAAGGTGGAAAAAAGAGATGAATTAGCCTCTGCTATTAATTTAGCTACAGCCTATGACCGCAAAATTATCATAGAAGAAGGAGTAGAAGACAATATTGAGGTGGAGTGTAGTGTCTTGGGTAATGATGAACCCGAAGTTTCTGTAGTGGGAGAGGTGAAACCAGCAGGTAAATATTATGATTATGATTCCAAGTATATTGATGAAAATACCCAATTAATTATTCCAGCTGGAATACCAAATAAAATTGCCAAACAGATTCAAGATATTTCTAAACTCGCTTTTTTAGCCATTGATGCTGCTGGTTTTGCCCGAGTTGATTTTTTGGTGCAGAAAAGAAAAAATTCTTATCAGATATATTTAAATGAGATTAACACCATTCCCGGTTTTACCCAGGCTAGTATGTATCCTAAATTATGGGAAAAAAGCGGAATTGGCTTTAGAGAATTGATAGATAAATTAATACAACTAGCCCTGGAGCGTTATCAAGATAAGTTATCAAATAAAATAGATTATCCTTCAAAATTATTGGAAAAATAAAATTTTTTATTTTTTTTTAAAATATTGTCTAAAAAATTTGATTTAGGGAATATATATAGTAGAATAAAACAGAACATTGTTAATTTAATAATTGCTAATACAAGTATTAATTAAATAGAAGTCAATTAGGGGTTGAAAAAGGCAAACTATTCGAAAGAATAGGGCGCAAAGCACTGGATCTAAGGCAGGAGACTGTTAAGATTGCCAGGCTACCGACTTCTTTTCTTTTTGAAAAAATATAGAAAATAAAATTAAGGTTGAAAAAGGCAAACTATTCGAAAGAATAGGGCGCAAAGTTTTGGGCCTAAAGTCAAAAAAAGACTATGGTCGCCAGACTGCCACCTTTTATCTTTGCCCAAACTTTGATGCCTTTCAACTGCTTATAAAGGAGTATAAAATGAGAGTTTGGGCGAAGTTAATGAAAATCAGTAAAGTTTTAATCATCATTGGAACTGTATTCTTTTTAACATCCTGTAGTGGAGTTTTACCGGAAACAGATCTTGTTAATCAGGAAAACTATCTGGATGGTAGCATAGACCCAGAAAAAGAATATAAGGCTAAAGCCAGCTCGATTTATCTGGAGGTTCCTTATCAGAAATATGCCGGAGTTAATTGGTGTCTACCTGCTTCGGCTGCAATGACTCTCGATTTTTTGGGACTTACCATTAGCCAACAAGAATTAGCTCAGAAAATAATTAAACCAGATGGATTGGGAGATATTTATAAAATGGTTAAGTTTGCCAAAGATTTAGGTTTTGAAGCTTCTTTTACTGTCTTGACCATGGAAGAGATTGAAGAGTATTTATCCAATCAGATTCCTTTGATAGCTATTCAGAAATATAAAGAGAGCAATCCCTTGGCTCATGCCCGTGTAATTATTGGATTTGATGCTGAGAAAAGAGAAATAATAACTAATGATCCAACCATTGGTAAGAATTATACTATCTCTTATGAGCAGTTTATGCATTTGAATCTAACTTCGAATACTCTATATAGCATGGCTATTGTTATTGCCCCAACTTATCTATAAGTGTTAGTAGATAAATGAGAGGTATGGAAGGTATGAATCTTGAAAGGAATAGTTACGACTATTGTGAAATTTCAGAAAATCAGGGCGAATATCTGGTTAAGTTTGGTTACCAGACCTATAATGGTAAAATCATTTGTCCACCCATATTGATTGGAGACCGCATTTTTTCCAGTGAGAAAAAAGCATTGAGGTATGCTAAGAAAATTACTGCTCCAAGATGCATCAAATTAGAAAAAAGCAAATGATGTTCTTACCAGTCTGGCTAATTTCTGATGGAAATATTTTGGTAAACGAAATAATAAACAGATTTTAGAAAATAAAAGACCCTATATAATTAATTTGTGGTATATAGGGTCTTTTATTTTCTAAAATTAAACGAGAGTTTCCCTTAAATCAGACAAAGTATACCCTAAGTAGTGTTTTTAAAAAATCTCCAAGCTTGCTGGTAGAAATCTGTTGTGTTATTATTATATAAAGAAATAACACTTTAAAAGGATTATTTGCCTTATGTCTCATTTAGTTCGTTTTAGTATTTCTTTAGAAGATGAGCTATTACGAAAATTTGACCTTCATCTTAAAGAGCAAAAATATAAAAATCGATCTGAAGCAATTAGAGATTTAATCAGGGAAGAGCTGGTGGAAAAAGAATGGATTAAAAACGAAAAGGTTGCTGGCACTATTACCCTGGTTTACAGTCATCATAAAAGAGGATTAGTTCAGAAATTAACAACCTTACAACATTCTTGTCATCACATGATTATTTCCACACAGCATATACATTTAGATCATGATAACTGCCTGGAAGTAATTATTGTACATGGTAAAGCCCGTTCCTTAGAGCAGCTTACCGATAAGCTGAAAGCAGTGAAGGGTGTTAAATATGGTAATTTAGCTATGGCTACCTGCGGGAAAGAGTTAATCTAAAATTTATCTTTGCTCTTAAGATATCCAGTGAGGTGAATCATGAATATAGGTATTTTAGGAATGCCTTTAACCGGGAAGACCACTATGTTTAACCTTTTAACTAGTCAACATAAAGAAACAGAATTATTCTCTTCCCATAAAGCAAAAAATATTGGTGTAGTAAAAGTGACTGATGAGAGAGTGGATGCCTTAAGTTCAATATATCAACCTAAAAAAACAATTCATGCCAATATTGAAATAATTGATATACCAGGTATTTCATCTGATATGCCTGATAAAGTAAAGCAGGAAGTTTTTAGTCAAATACAAAATGTTGATGCACTGTTAATAGTTATTCGAGTTTTTAATGATAGCAGGATTCCCGGAAGTACAGATCCTTTTTATCAAGCAGAAAGTTTAATTTATGAAATCTTACTTCGCGATTTAGAAGTAATAGATAACAGAATTGCCCGTTTAAGTGAATCGAAAAGAAAATTAACCAACCAGGAAGAGATGGAAAAACAAATTTTAGAAAGATGTCAGAAACATTTAATTTCTGATCAATTGTTAATTACTCAAGACTTAAGCGAAGAAGAATTGAAATTATTAAGTGGATTTAGATTTTTTACTTTAAAACCGGTTATATTCGCAATAAATCTTGATGAGAAAAACATAAATGACAATAAATTTCCGAATCATGAAAAGTTCAGCCAATTTATTCAAGATCATCAAATGGCAAGTATATCTGTTTGTGGAAAGTTGGAAATGGAAATAAATGAACTCTCAGAAGAAGAGAGAAAAGTATTTTTAGAGGATTTAGGATTTAAAGAAACAGGCATAGAAAGGCTCTCTCGTGTTCTTTATGAACATCTTGGTTTGATATCATTCTTTACAGTGGGGAAAGATGAAGTAAAGGCTTGGACTATTTATAAAGGTACCACAGCGATAAAAGCAGCAGGTAAAATCCACAGCGATATTGAGAGGGGATTTATAAGAGCGGAAGTAGTACGTTTTTTGGATTTTATACAATATAAGTCAATGCCAAAAATAAAAGAAAAGGGTTTATTAAAGGTGGAAGGGAAAGACTACCTTATTGAGGATGGTGATATTGTTAATTTTAGATTTAATGTCTAAAAAAATAATTTCATGGAATAATATATATAAGATATTATTTATCAAAGGAGGGAATTTAGGGGATATCAGATATTCCCAACGATAGGAATGGTAGCAATCGAACAGCAAAAAATAACAGAAGTAAGCAAGTTAATACAGAGCTCAAAATATACCGTCTGTTTAACAGGCGCCGGAGTAAGCACTGCTTCCGGTATCCCAGACTTCCGGACTCCGGGTAAAGGTTTGTGGTCTAAGGTAAATCCAATAGAAGTAACTAGTATACAGGCTTTTCAGGAAAATCCTGCTCGATTTTATCATTTTTATCGTCCCAGAATAGAAGAATTAGATAATGTTGCTCCCAACCAGGCTCATTATGCCCTTGCTCAGTTGGAGCAGGCGGATTATTTAAAAGTACTAATAACCCAGAATATTGACAATTTGCATCAAAAAGCAGGGTCAAAGAATGTTTTGGAAATTCATGGCAATTTATCCCAGGCTATCTGTACTAAATGTGGAGAAAAAATTTCTTCCTGTTTATTATTACAAAAAATAAAGAATAATGATCAACAAGTTCCTTATTGTCAGTGTGGTGGTGTTTTTAAACCGGATGTAGTGCTATTCGGTGAAATGCTATCCAACCTGGAAGAAGCAATTGCTGAAGCAAATAAGGCTGATCTGTTTTTAGTGGCAGGTTCATCATTACAGGTTTCCCCGGCTAATTTATTACCTGAATATAGTTTAGCCCGGAAGGGTGATCTGATTATTATTAATTATATGGAAACCCATTTAGATAATAAAGCTACCATTGTAGTACACCAGGATGTTGGCGTTTTCCTATCCGAAGTTTGTAAACATATGGGAGTATAGTGATTATTAAGTGAGGTAAGTTATGAGTTATTCAGAAATAGTTGTTATTATACTATCCTTTCTCTCTGTGCTTATCTGTTTGTTTACTATCTGGCTAGCTATATTATTCTATCGTCTTTATACCCAATTTTCGCTCATGGTTACTGAAATGTCCAAAGGATTAGATATCAGCACTATACGCTTAGGACGATTGCCTAAAATTCTGTATAACGAAGAATTAGTTTTGCCTAAAAGCTCTTCTCCGGATAACCAGATTATTGAAGAAAAGACAAAACAAAAAAATATGGAGATGCCCGATCAATTAAGTAAGGCACCAAGACAGGAAAGCGAAGAAATATAACCATTTTATTGAATTATGAAGAAATTCTTTACCGCTGGAGTTGTTAAATAAAATGATTTAATCATACAAATTAAGATATACTAACTGACAGAAGAAAGACCTAAGTTGTTTATTCCATTTCTTTTAAAGGGAGTAAAAAATGGAAAATATTATATTACTTGGACAGACGGCACCCTGGCTATCTATTATTATGATTGTTCTGGCGATGTGTTTGGGTATTATTTTTTATCTATGGTCTATACAAATAATAAAAAAGATTGAATTACTGATTATCAAAATGAAGCAGAATGTTGATAACTTAGAATACTTATCGCAATATATTTATGAAATTGCTTATTTTAAGATGAAAGAAAATAATCAAAGAAACAGAGATGAAGATATAGCTCTTTCCAATGAAAATATAAACCTTAATGAATTAAAGGAAGTTAAAAAGCAAATCCAATATGTAAAAGAAATGCAAATGGAAATTAACCAGAAATTGAATCGAAAGGCTGATGACATTTCTGAAAAACAACAAGAAGTATATTCAAATAAGAATGATGTAACATTTCCACAATCCGTTCCGTCAGGAGAAGAAGATAAGTATAAAGATATTAGTGAATTAATCATTATGTATCTAAAGGAATTATTGCGAGAGAAAGAACAAGTTACTGCTCAAGAATTGGTATATGCTATGCCTAATCAGTATTCCCTGGCAGATATTTATCGAACTCTAGAGATAATGAAAGAACGTAACCAGATTAGCTGGAAAGATAAAAGTATAAATCCTCAATCAAGTTTGAGATTACCATAATTACTTCGTTTTACCACGTGTTAGCCAAGATATTTTTAGGTTTTATTATTTTGAAATTTTCTATTAATAAAAGATTTACCGTAACCTTTCTTTATCACCAACCTATCGCTATTAATAATATTTATTGACTGAAAGAAATCTTTCCGCTTTAAGAGACCTATTAAAGCTATCAACTCTGCAGGTGCTTTTTTTCTTGCGAAAAGATGATAATTTTGATATCATTTGTTATTATATTTTTACTAACTGTGTTTAGTGTTTATAATTTATTTCCCGACCAAAATTAGAAGATAAATCAGAATAGGAAGGCAATAACATGTTAATTAATAATATCATCAAGGCAATAGGCAATACCCCACTTCTTCGTTTAGAAAAGATATCATCAGGAAATGTATACGCTAAAGCGGAATTTCTAAATCCTGGAGGTAGCATTAAAGATCGTGTAGCAAAATATATCATTGAAGAGGCAGAAAAAGAAAAGATCTTAAAACCAGGGATGACTATTATTGAGGCAACCTCTGGCAATACAGGCATAGGCTTAACACTTATTGGAGTTCAGAAAGGTTACAAGGTAGTCTGTGTGATGCCTGAAAATATGAGTGAAGAAAGAAAAAAAATAATTCATGCCTTTGGTGGTAAAATTATTGCCACTCCTGCTGAAGAAAGCCTAACTGGTTCCATTAACAAGATGAGAGAAATAATAAAAAGGGAACCAGAGAGATATTTTGTAGCTGATCAATTTGTTAATCCCAAGAATCCAGAGACACACTACAAGATTTTGGGTCCAGAAATCTGGGAAGATACTAAGGGTGAAATTGATATATTTGTTGCTGGCGTGGGAAGTGGCGGAACACTTCAGGGTATGGGCCAGTTTTTAAAAGAGAAAAATCCTGCCATAAAAATTGTAGCAGTGGAGCCCAAGAACAGCGCAGCCCTACTGGGTAAAGAACCAGGGCTACATCAGATTCAAGGTATCGGAGATGGATTTATTCCGGGTGTCCTGGATGTAAACCTGGTAGATTTTGTTATAACGGTTTCTGATGAAGAGGCAATTAAAACTACCCGCCTTCTTTCATTTCAGGAAGGATTATTAGTAGGTACTTCTTCAGGAGCAAACGTGTTTGCTGCTTTGAATTTAGATAATGGCAGAAATAGGGTTGTTACTGTATTACCAGATAGAGCAGAAAGATATTTCAGTACTGCTCTTTTATGAATACAACACACTGTAAGGTGTATTAGCAGTAAAAAACAGGTAGAAAATCCTTAATATTATTTTCCTTTTATTTATATATATGCCCAAAATAGTCAATAAGTTTTTGTTATATCTGAAACTTTCTTTGGTAGCCATGTTTTTTGGGGGCACCTTTATTGCGGCCAGGGTATTATCACAAGCACTTCCTCCATTTACTGCTTCTTTTTTTAGATTTTTAGTGGCAAGCTTGTTCTTACTTTTGTTCTTATTGAGTAGACCCATCAAGCTACCCAATTTCAAATTAAAAATAGTCTTTCAGATATTCTTTTTAGCTCTTTCTGGCATTGCTGGCTATAACTACCTTTTCTTTTCTGGCATGAAATTTATTCATGCCTCCAGGGCTTCCATAATTGTTTCTTTGAATCCAGCTTTAATTTCTATTCTTTCTTTTCTTTTTTTCCGAGAAAGAATCAATTCTATAAAAATATTTGGGATCATCCTTTCCTTTATAGGTGCCATAATAGTTATCACTAAGGGTCAATTAAGTTTTATGACTTTTGGGGATATCGGCATAGGAGAATTGTATATTCTGGGATGTGTAATATGCTGGTCAACCTTTACCATAATAAGTAAATTAGTTATTCAAGAAATGCCACCATTAACTGCCATTACTTTAGCCTGTCTTACTGGAACTTGCTTACTTGCTATTCCAGCCTGGCAGGAAGGGCAGCTTTTTAAATTTCTTCAATTCTCTACAGAGATTTGGATAAGTGTTTTTGCTCTATCGATACTGGGAACTGTTTTAGCTTATATCTGGTATTACGAAGGATTGGAGAAAATAGGAGCTTCCAAAACTGGAATATTTATCAATTTTGTTCCAGTATGGGCAACAGCATTGGCTATTCTAATTTTAGGCGAACAGATTACTATGTCCTTCGTCCTGGGTGCTCTAGTAGTATTAAGCGGTGTTTTTCTAGTTAATAAGAAATAAGAATAGAGTGAAAAATAAAGATTTTATATCTGTATCTGAATACTTGTCTAAGCAGATTCATTATTAAGGCTAGCCTTTCCATTTATTCTAATAAGCTTATCTAGCCGAACCAGGACTACTGAACCTATAACCATTAGAATGCCCATTAATTTCCAGCCCCAGAGTAGTTCCTGCAAAAAGAAATGGGATACTATAACTGATACAACTACTTCAACAGTGCTAATGATACCAGCCTGAGAGGCTTCTACTCCCATTGACAAACCAACACAATAAAAAAGAAGGGGAATGATGGTAGAGATAATACTGAGAGATAGGATATAAAACCAGGTTAGAGCATTAATAGTTGATTGCCATAGAACCATGGGTTGTGCCAATGGCAAATAGAAAAGAATGCCAAAACCAAGAGAATAAAAGACAATAGTATGGGAATGATATTTATGAGCAATAGGTTTACTGAAAATAGTCAAAGAGCCATAGGTTATTCCAGAGGCTATTCCCAGCAGTATTCCTATTGAACTAAATTCTATATTTTTCCAATTACCGCCGGTAACAGCAAGAAAACAACCAAACACACACAACAGTAAAGCCAGCAACTTGTTTTTAGTAAAAAATTCATGGAAAAAAACTCGAGCCATTATGGCAATAAAGATGGGTGCGGTGTAGAGCAAAGTTACCGCAGTGGCGATAGAGGTTAGTTTTATAGCACTAAAATAACATATGTTAAAAAGACATTGGCTAATTAAACCAATTGCTATAACATATTTTAATAGTACTCGGTCAATTTTTAATTTAGCACTATCTGTAAAAAGAAGAAAGAAAAAAAGTAAAAAAAAAGCTAAGAACATTCTATAAAAAATGATGGTAGAGAGGGGGAGTTTAGCATCCAGTAATTTTGTGACCAAAAAACCAACTGTTCCCCAGAGAGCTCCAGCGGTGGCTATCAGAAGATATCCTTTTGTTTTTTTAAGCAAAAGTGGCTCCTTCAATATTGATTATTCGTATTGTTCCATAACTATTTATTATAAAGGAAAACAATCTGAATGGAAACCTTTTCAGATTAATTAGATTTTTATTAATAACAACTCTGCCTAACAATATAAGTTGCCAAATAAGCAATTATGAATTAATATTTTAAAGGGACTGCTAACTGAAGTTATAAATATATTATTTATTGAAAGAGAAAATGAAAATAATTTAGATTATCAATCCCTTTCCCATAACAATAAATGTAATAAAAATATTTCCAGGAGTTAGAGATGAAATATATTGATAGTAATTCTTTAAATCCTTATTTTAATTTGGCTTTGGAAGAGTATATATTGAAAAATAGAAATATTAAGGAAGATATTGTCTTTCTATGGCAAAATACACCGACTATTGTGGTTGGGAATAATCAGAATACCATTGAAGAAGTCAATATGCCTTTTGTAAATGAGCGGAACATTAAAGTTGTGCGTAGACTTTCTGGGGGAGGGGCAGTATACCAGGATTTAGGTAATTTGAATTTTACTTTTCTGAAACGTTTAAGTAAGCCTTCAAATTTAGACATTAAGAAATTTGCTCTACCTGTTGTGGTGGCATTGAATAAATTAGGTATTCCTGCCCAATTAACAGGTCGTAATGATATAAGCGTTGAAGGTAAAAAAATCTCTGGTAATGCACAACGTCTTTTCAGAAATAAACTTCTTCATCACGGGACTCTGCTTTTCGATACAGATTTAGAGTTAATGGCAAAGGTGCTTCAAGTGGGAGTTGATAAGATTCAATCAAAAGGAATTAAATCAATACGCAGTCGTGTTACCAATCTAAAGCCCTATTTCAAACAGCAAATTACGATTGAAGAATTTCGGGAATCTATTTTAAGTGAATTATTTCATGGAGAAAAGGTTAATCAATATTTTTTGAGTGAAGAAGATTTAGTAAAAATAAATGAGTTGGTAGATAATAAGTATAGTACCTGGGAGTGGAATTTTGGTTATTCCCCTCCCTATAGTATTAAGAATGCCCGTAGATTTTCAGGTGGAAAGGTGGAAGTGTTTATTGATGTAGAGAAGGGAACAATAAAAAATTGTCAGATATTCGGTGATTTTTTATCTTTATGTGATGTCTCTGAAGTCGAGAAGGCATTACAAAGTAAGCGTTATGAATCAGAAACCATAGAAAAAATCCTATCCCGATTTAACCTAAAGTATTATTTTGGAAATATAACGTTACCAGAAATAATGACAGTTTTCTTTGGTTAATTTCTCCCTTTCTGACCAGCGGATAATCTTCCAGTGTTAAGATTCATGATAATGGCCAGATAAAGTGAGTTTCTATCTGTGAATATCTAGATAGTATCTGTTCTTCTTTCTATGATTGATAAGTTATTTTAGTTGATATAGTACCCCGATCAGGTAACTTTAAATAAATATTACCCCTTTGTGACAAAAAATAGTTTGGTGTATTCTTAGGATAAATCGGTAACCTCTTTAGGTTTCTTCGTGAAGATGACCAAGGTTATCTTTAAGATGTTATGCTTAATTTTCGAGGTAAGAAAAAATATTAATAAATTATTGACGGGAGTAGAAAAGAGTAAATTGACTTGGGAAAAGCCCTCTGATAAAATGGAACAAGATTAATAAAAAAGGAGGACGATGTAGTAAATAAAATAAATGATAGTAATGTGTTATTAAGAAAAAATTATAAAGGAGGATAAATAGAAATGTTGAGTAAGCATATTATTTCAAAAACTTTTTTTGGTATTGTGGTTATTTTTTTAATTAGTTTCTTCTTATTTAATTTCTCTGTATTTTCCGCTAATTTACCTGATAAAATTGTTGTTGGTTGTCTAGAGCCACTTACTGGGGCACACGCAGTCTTTGGAACAGAAGGGAAAATTGGTATGGAATTCGCAGTCAAACATATTAATGAATCCGGTGGCATTAAATCCTTAGGTGGCATACCTTTGGAATTAGTAAGTGAAGATGTTGGCGAAGATGCCATGAGTGCACGTCTGGCAACAGAAAGCATTATAAGTAAATATCATCCTGTTGCTGTTTTGGGGTTGTATATCAGCCGGTTAACCACAGTAGCATCTGAGATTACTGAAAGAGAAAAAGTAATTATGGTAGCTGATGCTCTGGTGGATGATGTCACTGAGATGGGACGGCAATATGTATTCAGACCTGCTCCTAAAGCAAGTATGCAGGGAAGATCAGCTGTAGAATTTGTTCTGCAAGCGGCTGAAAAGGCTGGAGTAGCGGTAGAGAAAATTGCCATTCTAAACGAAGATTCTTCTTTTGGAAGGAGTAATGCCATAGGCGCTGTACAAGCCGCATTAGATAATGGACTGACCATTGTCTATCAAAAGGAGTATCCTTATGATATTACCGATGCTTCATCTATTGTGCATGGCATTGCCACAGCTAAGGCAGATTTTGTAGTCCATTGCCCCTATTTTATGGATGCTATCATTTTTGCTCAAGCCTTTAAGGAATTAAACTTATTTCCCAAATTTATTACCGGTATGGGTGCTTGTGGATATACAGATCCGGAGTCTATAGAAACATTGGGTAAAACAGCTGAGAATTACTGTAACACTTACAGTTTCAATCCTGCTAAAGATACTCCCCAAAATCGTAAATTTGTTGAAGAATATAAAGCACAGGTGGGACACATTCCTACTGAAGGCGCCGGCATGAATTATTACGGAATGTGGATTTTAAAAGAAGCTCTTGAACTTTCCGGGAATCTATTCCCTGAAGATCCTTTAAATCCAGATAATCTACGTAACGCCTTTTTAAAACTTGACTTAACCTCTGGTCCAGCAGTTGAAACCTATCCTACCAATCATGTTGCTTTTGATGGAAAGGGAGATAATCCCTCTGCTAGAGCTACTATTTTACAGGTAATTAATGGGGAGCCTAAAGTGGTATGGCCTTTTGAAGAAGCAGAAGCCGAGTTTGTTTTCCCCAGACCAGATGCTACTTATTAATTTTCAGCTGGCAAGTAAATATTTTTATAATTTTTGCCTGGTTAATTAATATTAGAGTAATTAACCAGGCAAAAATATGTTTTGCTAAGATAGATACAGAATACAGAGAGAGATTGGCGGTAAAATATGGAAGTAATGATTCAGAGTATATTTAATGGGATATTAATGGGCTGCATTTATGCCTTAATTGCATTAGGATTATCGCTTATCTTTGGTGTAATGAATGTAGTGAATTTTGCTCATGGCAATTTTGTAATGCTTTCGATGTATTTTACTTTTTGGGCTGGTACTTTATATAAAATTGATGCAGTACTTAGCTCACTTATTACTTTTCCCCTATTATTTCTATTTGGAATATTAGTCTATTATGGATTAATTAGTCGAACGCTGAGAGAGCATTATACTATACAAATTGCAGTAACAGTAGGTCTAATGACCTTTTTAGGTGCAATTACTCAGTTGATTTGGCAGGCACGGCCACGCGCACTTGCCTACTCTTTTGTGCAAGGTACCATTCAATTTGGAAGTTATACCATTGCACTATCACGATTAATTTCTGCGATAATAAGCCTTATCATCATAATGATTATATCCTTTTTTTTAGCCAGGACCTGGCCAGGAAGAGCAATACGAGCAACTTCTGATGATTCCAGTGCAGCATCTTTGATGGGGATAGACTTTCAAAAGACTTATGCTCTCGCCTTCGGCTTAGGATCAGGACTGACTGCCATAGCTGGAAGTTTATTGATGACCTTCCAACAAGTTGACCCTACAATGGGTTTACGATTTGGATTGCTTAGTTTTTGTATTCTTGCCCTTGCAGGATTAGGCTCGATTACTGGATTGGTAATTTCTGGATTGATTGTAGGTATAAGTGAATCACTGGCGATGTCTTTTTGGGATCCCAGGGCTAGGACACTGGTAATATATCTGATCTTTATTTTAGTTCTTTGGTTGCGACCCAGAGGATTATTTGGGAGGAAGTAATGAATGTTTTCAAAAAAACGAATATAGGAAAATTGTTAATAATATTTTTAATCATCTTTGCTTTATTTATACCACTTATACTTGGGTCCAATCAATATCAAGTACTTCTGGCTACGACTGTGCTGCTCTATGGAGTAATGGCAACTTCTTGGAATATCATTGGCGGATTAGCAGGTCAACTTGACTTTGCCGCTTTTGCTTATTTAGGATTAGGTGCCTATACTTCCGGCACTCTACTCATTCGATTTAATCTTACCCCCTGGATTGGTATGATTTTAGGGGGAGTGATAGCTGCGGGATTTGCTTTATTAATTGGGATTCCCTTATTTCGATTCAGAATAAAAGAGGTTTGGTATGCCTTGACTACCAGTGCTCTGGTAGAAATACTTAAGGTGTCTTTTAATATGTGGGAAGAAGTAGGGGGCCCGGTAGAGAGATGTCTCCCTTACTTTTCTGGCTCCTTGCTGCATATGCGCTTTACCTCTTATACCCCTTATTATTATATAATGTTTGTTATGCTTATAATTTCTCTATTTTTAAATCAACGAATCGCCTCCTCCAAGCTTGGTTATTATCTTAAAGCATTAGGGGAGGATGAATCTGCCGCTGAAGTTTTGGGAGTTGATACTCAAACCGCTAAATTAAAGGCTTTACTCTGTTATTCCTTTTTAATAGGTATGACTGGCGGTATTTATGCTAATATGTACGGCTATATTCATCCCAGCTTTTTTAACGGACAGGAGACTACCAAAATTGCCATATTAGGAATTGTAGGGGGAAGAGGGATTACCTATGGTCCTCTTTTGGCTGCCGTGTTATTAGTAGGAGCTCAAGAGTATCTCAGAGCTAGTCTGGGAGGAGAATTTTCAGGCTTATATCTATTAATCTACGCCATTATCTTGATTATTGTTGTTCTTTTCAAACCTAGAGGAATTGCTACCTTTTTTCAGGATGCTTATAAGAAACTTATAGCGGGGGGAGGTAAAGAATAAAGATGCCATCTGAAACAATTTTGAAAACTTCCCAGCTTACCAAGTGTTTTGGTAATTTAACTGCTGTTAAAAATGTTGACTTGGAAATCCAAAGAGGGGAGATTATTGGACTTATTGGTCCGAATGGTGCAGGTAAAACCACCTTTTTTAATCTAATAACAGGACTGGAAATTCCAGACAAAGGAAAGATTTTTTTTAACAATCACGATATTACCTTTATGTCTCCTCACAAGATTTGTAAATTGGGAATGTCTCGTACTTTTCAGGTAACGAGGTCTTTTGGAGAAATGTCTGTTGAAGATGCCATAAGGGTGGGAGCATACAATAGACGAGAGGAAAAAGAAGTTCAAAAAAAAGTAGACTGGGTGATTGAGTTTTTTGATTTACTGGATATCCGAAGATCTAAATGTAACGATTTAGGATTAGCCTCTTTACGTCAAGTGGAAGTAGCCAGAGCAGTAGCAACTGAACCTGATCTTCTCTTGCTTGATGAGGCGGGAGCGGGACTTACTGGTGCTGAACTTTTCAAGCTTATGGCAGCACTTAAAAAACTTAATCAGGAAACCAGGATTACCCTGTGTGTAGTAGAGCACGTGATGCCAATGGTAATGGGTCTCTGTGAGAGAATTTTTGTTTTGGATGCGGGAGAGCTAATTGCCTCTGGTAATCCAGATAAGGTTTGCAATAATCAAAGGGTAATTGAAGCCTATTTAGGAGGAGGAATCAGCCTTGAAACAGGTTCTACAGGTTAAAGATTTAAGCTCTGGTTATGGAAACATAACTATTTTGAGAGATATCAATTTTCAGGTAGAGGAGAATGAAGTTGTAGCTATTATTGGTTCTAATGGAGCTGGAAAAACTACACTTCTAAAAACGATTTCTAATTTAATCCCTGCTACGGCTGGAGATATTATTTTCCAGGGTAAGGATATTGTGAAATATCCACCCCACATAATTTCTCAATTAGGAATTGCCCATGTACAGGAAGGCGGAAAACTATTTATGAATATGACTGTCTATGAAAATCTGCTCATGGGAACCTATAAAAATAGAAAGTATTTTCAGAAAGATGTTTTAGAGGATATTTACCAGATATTTCCCATACTTAAAAAACGAGAAAAACAACTGGCTAAAACCCTTAGTGGTGGTGAAAAACAGATGCTTGCTATTGGCAGGAGTTTAGCCAGTCAGCCTAAATTCATAATGCTTGATGAACCTTCACTCGGCTTGGCTCCGAAGCTGGTAGATGAGATTTATTATAAATTATCAATTTTAAAGAAAAAAGGTCTTACTATTCTATTAATAGAGCAAAATATAAATTATGCGTTACAAATAGCGGAAAGAGCTTATGTTTTAGAAAATGGTAAAATTGTTATGGAAGGTAACAGTAAGGAATTATTAAAGGATGAACATATAAAGAAACATTATCTTGGAATATAAATATTAAGGTTATTTTGATTTTTTGAAAATAAAATAAGTCTATGCTATGTATTATTAGCTTTGACAGTTACAGCAAATAATTTATTTTCATCTTAATGTATAAGATTTTCTACTCTTGGCCTATTAGGATTATTCATTCTACATCAAATTGATTCCAAATATAAAATAAATGCAACTACAAAACTACAACTATTAAACCATAAAATTTTAAAAAATAATTGATTTATAGTTGATTGTATGATAATATAAAAAAAAGTTTGAACAGATAAATGGAAAAACGTTCCATCATATGGAACAATCATAAAGAGAACATATACCATATTATGAATTCAGTTGAGAAGATAATTCATATTTTGAATTGCCTTAGTGCTTCTGACAGAAGTTTAGGAATAACAGAAATAAGTTTAAAACTTTCAATTCCTAAAAGTACTGTTCATAGAATTTTATCTATCCTATTAAATTATTCTTTAGTCAGTAAAGAAAGCGATACCTCACGCTATAGATTAGGAGTGCAAATTCTTAAATATTCCAATTCATTTTATAATTCTTTTGATTTACGCAGATATTCCAAAACAGTATTAAAAAGAACCTGCCTGGATACTGGTCTCACTACATTTTTATGTATCTGGCAAGACGGCAAAGGGATTTGTATTGATTCTGCAAGGTCTTTTCAAAATCCTCAAATGCATCATCTTTTTGTGGATATCGGTAAAATAATGCCATTTCACTGTGCAGCAGCTGCCAAGATCCTTTTAGCTTATCAATCTTCGGAAGAAATAGATAGGTTAATAAAAAATACTTCATTCCAAAGATATACTTCTAAAACAATTGTCGATCCAGAGAGACTTTGGGAGCATCTAAAAGAGATTAAGTCTAAAGGTTTTGCTATTTGTGATGAAGAGTTAGAAGAAGGGATAAGAGCCATCTCAGCTCCTATAAGAAATTTTAATGGGAAAACGGTAGCTAGTATCACTGTTACCGGATTGGTCAATAGAATTACATCAGCAGTATTTGATCAGTTGGTTAAAACTGTTGTAAATGCGGCAAATGAAATTTCCCAAATGATAGGATATAACAAGTAGGCTTAGATCTATATATAAAATAAATTTGGTAATTATCAATACAATTTATTAAAAAGTAAGGAGATTAGATGAAAAATGGCAAATGTTGTACTAATTGCTTTGGGAGGTAACGCCATCAAACAGGCAAATGAAAAAGGATCTTCAGAAGAGCAATTCAAAAACTGCTGGAAAACTACCCAATATATTGCTAATATTATTCAAAATCTTGCACCAGAAGACCGCTTAGCAATTACTCACGGTAATGGACCACAAGTAGGGAATCTTATGGTGCAACAGAAAGCTGCTGAAGACATAGTGCCTGCTCACCCTATGGATGTGGTCGGTGCCATGACCCAGGGTCAAATAGGATATATGTTACAACAGACTCTGGTTAATCATTTAAAAGGAAAGAAGATAAAAAAATCTGTTTGTACTTTGCTGAATCAAGTACTGGTGGATCGAGATGATCCGGAATTTGAGGGAGAAAATGCCTCTAAACCGGTAGGTAATTTTTTAACTGAAGAAGAAGCACAAGAACTAAAAAGGAATCAGCCTGATTATATTATTAAAAAAGTTAAGCCCAATGGTGAACGTTGTTGGAGGAGAGTAGTTCCTTCTCCTGACCCTATTTCTAATATAGAGGGAGATGTTATTAAAAAACTGGTTGATGCCGGAGTTATTGTAATCGCTTCTGGCGGAGGCGGTATACCGGTATTAAGGGATGCCAATGGAAAATTAAAAGGCGTTGAAGCGGTTATTGATAAAGATCTGGCTGGAGAAAGGCTGGCTGAGATTATCAAGGCCAATATTTTATTTGTGCTTACTGATGTGGAAAAAGCTAAGATAAATTTTGGTAAAGCAAATGAAAGAGGATTAGGTAAACTAACCTATGAGGAAGCAAAAAGATATTATGAAGAAGGACAATTCTTAGCAGGAAGTATGGGACCGAAAGTGAAAGCGTGTCTAAGATTTCTGGAAAACGGCGGAAAGAAAGCAATTATTTCCTCATTGGATAAAGTTATGGAAGCTTATAGAGGTGAAACAGGTACTATTATTGAGAAATAAATAATAGTAAATCAAAATTAATAATATACAAAGGAGTTTGAATAAATGTTAAAAGGAAAAGATATTTTAAACACTGCTCAATTCTCAACCCAAGAGCTTAATCTGATTATGAATACTGCTGCACATTACGAGCACAGAGTTAAGAAGAATGAAGTCATAAAGGATATGGAAGGGAAAATTGTTGCCTGCCTTTTTTTCGAACCCAGTACTAGAACGCGTCTTTCTTTTGAATCAGCTGCCAATAGATTAGGAGCTCGGGTTATCAGTGTTTCTGGAGCAGCAAGTTCTTCTACAGCAAAAGGGGAATCATTACCAGATACTATTAGAACAGTAGATGGTTATGTTGATGTTATTGTTATGCGTCATCCTGAGAACGGCTCTGCCCAAATTGCTGCAGACCATGCTGTCCATCCCTTTATCAATGCCGGCGACGGGAGTAATCAGCATCCTACTCAAGCCCTTTTGGATATTTTTACTATCCGTCAGGAAAAAGGTGCTCTGGGAGGACAGACAGTAACCTTTTTAGGTGATTTAAAATATGGAAGAACCGTCCATTCCCTGGGTTATTTTATGACCCTTTATGGCAATAAGATGATTTTTGTGTCACCTAAGGCTTTACGTATGCCTGAAAAATTAACCGCCGATTTTCGCAACCGCGGTGCAGAAATTGAAGAGATGGAAGATGTTCAAGAAGCTTTGGCTAAAAGTGACATAGTCTATGTTACCCGTATACAAAGAGAAAGATTTGAAGATCCACAAGAATATGAAAAACTTAAAGGATCTTACATTATAGATCGAGATACTATTAATAAAGCCAAAAAGGGAATTACAGTTCTTCATCCCTTACCAAGAGTAGACGAGATAGCTACTGATGTTGATGTTTATGAAGGAGCTGCCTATTTCAGACAGGCACATAATGGAATGTATGTTCGTATGGCTTTATTAGCTTTAGTAAGCGGAAGTATTTAACCGGAAAAGACCGGAAAATAAAGGTAATTTAAGTAAACTGGGGAAGCAGTAAATGATATTAAAAAAAAATGTCCCGGCATTTACCAAAGGTTTAGTAACGGAAAACCGACATTTAAAGAATGAATATTACAAAATTGTTATCAACGCACCATTAATTGCCGAAATAGCACAGCCAGGACAATTTGTTATGTTATCTAAATGGAAGATAAAAGAATTGCTATTAAAGAGGCCTTTCAGTTTTTACGAAATTGAACCGGATAGAGATAGTTTTTCCCTTTTGTATAAGAAGGTAGGAAAAGGTACGGCTATTATGTCTGAATCAAAACCCGGTGAGTACATTGAATTAATCGGCCCCTTGGGCAGTGGTTTTGTTATTCCTGAAAATGTAAAAAATATGGCTGTGGTAGCTCGGGGAATTGGGATTGTGCCTATGCTGACTTTGGTAAGGCAGGGTAGAAAAGAAAACAAAGGTATTTACAGCTTTTTGTCAGCCAGTAAAAACGAATTACTGTTAGGCATTGACATTATGGAATCTCTGTCTGTAAATACTTTCTATACTACCGATGATGGTTCAAAAGGATTACCGGGCAATGTAACTATGTTTTTAGAAGATTTGCTGGGTAAAAATCCTGAAGTTATCGATGCTGTATATACCTGTGGCTCAAAAAGGCTGGCCAGACATATAAGAGAATTGCAGAAAAAGTATCATTTTCATGCCTATATCAGTTTAGAAGAACGGATGGGATGCGGGATAGGTTCTTGTAAGGGATGTGTTATTCAGACTAAGCATGGTTATCAGAGGGTATGCAAAGAGGGTCCTGTATTTCCTTTAGAAGAGGTAGTACTGGATGAATAAAGGAACTGATTTAAAGATAAAATTAAACTCTCTCTTTTTAAAAAATCCGGTAATGTCTGCATCAGGGACTTTTGATGTTAGAGATACTATTTTAAACAAAAGACAGCTTAACAGCCTGGGAGCTATTGTTACCAAAAGCATCTCATTGGAAAAAAGGACAGGCAATCCTGGACCGCGAATATGGGAAACTGATGGTGGGATGCTTAATGCGGTAGGAATACCTTCCAAAGGATTTGAGGAATTTAAAGAAAAAGAATTACCTCTGTTAAAAGAGGCAAATGACACAATAATTGTCAGCATAGTTGGAAATTCTAATGAAGATTTTTGTAAACTGGCAGGCAAACTTGATCAGATTGAAGCTATTTCTGCACTGGAGATAAATCTATCCTGTCCTAATCTTAATGATGGACTGCATTTTGGTATAAATACGGTAGTGATGGCTAAACTGATAAATAGCATTAAGAAGATTACTCAAAAGGTGGTAATTGCTAAATTGTCACCTAATGTATCAGATATAACTGAAATGGCTTTAGCCGCAGAGCAGGCGGGAGCAGATATTATAACCATAGCTAATACCCTGGTAGGAATGGCTATAGATATTGAAAACCAGAAATCAAGACTGGGCAACAAAGTGGGAGGATTATCAGGACCAGCTATCAGGCCAATAGTTGTTCGTATGATTTGGGAAACCAGTAAAGTGGTAAAAATTCCCATAATTGGTGTTGGCGGGATAACATGTACTGAAGATGCTTTGGAAATGTTTCTGGCGGGTGCCAGTGCTATTCAGATTGGATCTGCCAACTTCAGTAGCCCATTGGTTATGTTTGATGTCATTGAAGGAATTAAAGAATATCTGATAAGAAAAAATTATAGTTCAATAAAGGATATTGTTGGTTTGGTATAGTATAGATATTTTGTATTAATTTTATGTATCGAATTTTAAAAATTCTTTTAAATAGTTTTGAATTAATCTAAACATCCTAAATATCAAAGGAGGAAGAATTTATGAGCTTGCAGATGCTAATCAATGCCATCCTGTTAGGAGGATTATATGCGTTGATGGGAATTGGTTTTTCATTACAATGGGGAATCAGCGGAATCATCAATCTGTCCTACGGGGCTATGGTAGTTTTAGGCTCTTATCTGTCTTTAATCATTTTTAATATGTTTAATATTGATCCCTTTATCAGCATGTTTTTTTCAGGATTTTTACTATTTTTATTAGGTGCATTTGTTTATAAATTTACATTACAGCCTTCTATAAAAGGAGGAATTGTTTTTACTCTCATTATCACATTTGCTGTCAGGCTTATAGTCGAAAATATTATACTTTTGGTCTGGTCTGCTGACTATCGCACTATTAGGTTAAGTTATGCCGGCAGTAATTTCCAGTTTTTAGGCACTTTTGTACCCCTGACCAAATTTTTAACTTTCCTCTTAGCTGGAGCGATTATCTATCTTACTTATCAATTTATGATGAATACTAAAATAGGAAAGGGAATACAAGCTGTTGCCTTAGACAAAGAAGGAGCATTAGCAGTTGGGGTTGACGACCAAAAAATGTATTTGATAAATTTTGCTTTGGGAACTGCTCTGGCAGGTGTTACCGGTTCACTGTGGGCTAGTATTTATAGTTTTTCTCCTCACGTTATGGATGTGATAATCGGGAAGGTTTTTATTATTGCCATTTTAGGAGGATTAGGAAATATATGGGGAGCGGCTGCAGGAGGAATTTTATTAGGATTCGCTGAAACATCCGGTGCAACCTTTTTAGGTTCCCAATGGCAGGAAGCCATTGGTTTGGTCATTATGGTTTTAATTTTATTGTTTAGGCCACATGGCTTAATAGGTAAGAAATTTTTTGGTTAGTCACTATTAGGGAACTATTTATGAAGAGAGGAAGTGAAAATTAAGTAATGGCACAAAATAATAAGAAATTTAATATAAATATAGTTTTTATTATTGCTGCAATTGTAGTCTTTATCCTTTTACCTAATTTTGTTTCCGGATATTATGTCCGTATATTTACAGCAATTTTCATGTATGCAACTATTGCCCAGTGTATTAACTTAATGTCCGGTTATATGGGTTACCTGCCATTTGGTCATGTCATGTTTTTTGGCATAGGTGCCTATATGACTGCTATCCTGATGGGAAGGGGTTTACCTTTTATTGTAGCAATACCACTGGCTTCTGTGTCTGCGATAGTAGTAAGCATTATCTTAGGTTTTCCTGTTCTGAGGTTAAGGGGTCATTATTTTGCAATTGCCACTATTGGTATGAACGGAGCAATTATGTCTGTTGCCCAGAATGCTACTGAGATTACCGGAGGAGCAATGGGTACTACCTATCCCATAATATTGCTTCCACCAGGTCGGGTGTATAACTATTTTTATCTAGCCTTTTTGGGATTGATGGTCATAACAGCTTTAACCATGTATTTTATTGTTAATTCTAAATTTGGTTATGGTATAAGAAGTATAAAAGCAAATGAAGAGGCAGCTAATTCTATGGGAATAAATACAACTTATACCAAAGTGTCTGCCTGGGCTATCAGTGCCTTATTCACCAGTATTGCCGGAGGTTTGTACGGGTACTGGATGTCCTTTATTTCACCAGATGAGGTATTTGATCTGATGTTTGTAACTAATTCAATAATAATGATGCTGATCGGAGGAGCAGGAACTATACTGGGTCCCATAGTTGGCGCTTTTATTATCGAGTCAGTATCAGAATTTGCCTGGAGCGGATTTATGGAATATCATTTAGCAGTTTTAGGAATAGCCACAATAGTTATAGTATTTTTTGTTCCCAGAGGCGTTATCGGAACTATTACTGATAAAATACAAAACAGAAAAATTGCAATGAGCAAAAAGGTGGAGGTGACCAATGGCTGATAATGATGTTATTTTAGATGTCAGATCAATAAGCAAGCACTTTGGCGCTTTAAAAGCAGTAGATAAAGTTTCCTTTCAGGCCAGAAAGGGAGAAATTCTCGGATTGATTGGTCCCAATGGTGCAGGAAAAACGACAATTACTAATCTGGTTACCGGTGATTTAAGAAAAACAGAAGGAGAAGTCTATTTTAAAGGAATCAATATTAGTAATATGCAGCCATTTCAGATTGCCCGTATTGGTTTAACCAGAACATATCAGGTAGTAAAACCATTACAGGGTATGACTGTTGAAGAAAACGTATTGGTCGGATCTCTTTTTGGCCGCAGCAGCAGGGATAATGATTTGAATCATGCCAGAAAAAATGCCCGCGAGATTATGAAATTAGTGGGTCTGGATAAAAAGAAGGAATTTAAGGTAAGTGATATTACTCTGCCTGATTTAAAAAGAATGGAATTTGCCCGGGTTTTGGCTATGGATCCGGAAGTGGTTTTTCTAGATGAGGTTATGGCCGGTCTTAATCCCTCTGAGGTAGAAGAATCAATGGAAATGGTTAAAAAAATCAGAGAAGACAAACAATTAACTATTATATATATTGAACATATAATGAAGGCAGTAATGGGAATCTCTGACCGGATAATTGTTTTGCATCACGGGGAGAAAATATGTGCAGGTTCGCCTCAGGAAGTGTGTGACAACCCTGCTGTAATTGAAGCTTACCTGGGTAAAAAGTATGCCAAGGAGGTCATGGATAACTAATGAGTAATGACATTTTATTACAGGCAATAGGAATAAATGCTGGCTACGGTGCAATTCAGGTATTATGGGATATTAATTTTGAATTGAATAAAAAAGAAATTGTATGTATTATCGGGGCAAACGGAGCAGGGAAAAGCACACTATTAAATAATATTGTGGGTACCTTAAAACCATTTAGCGGGCAGATAAAATATCAGGATAAGGATGTTACCAACCTTACTTCTCCTGAAAGAATAAAAATGGGAATTGGTTATGCACCAGAAGGCAGACATCTTTTCTTCGGATTAACAGTAGAAGATAATTTATTAATGGGAGCTTTTCAGCGCAAAGCAGATCGAAAAACCCTTAAGGAAGATCTTGATTTTGTCTATAATCTTTTTAAGCCTCTCAAAGGATATAGGAATAAATATGCCGGAAACCTTTCTGGCGGAGAACAGCAAATGTGTGCAGTTGGACGGGCACTCATGTCAAAACCAGCATTACTGATTATTGATGAGCTCTCTCTGGGATTAGCTCCAGTAGTAGTGGATGATTTAACTGAAACCATTATTAAACTGAGAGACGAAGAGGCTTTAACAATTCTTATAGTAGAGCAGGATGTGCAGGTGGCCTTAGATGTTGCTGACCGAGGTTATGTGTTGGAGAGTGGTCATATTGTTATGAGAGACAGCACTGATAAATTAGTTAAGAATAAGCATATAAAGGCTGCTTATCTGGGTATTGCTTAATCATTATCTATAATATGTTAATGCCATTTTGTTGCTAGAAAGATACTATAGTATTGATGTCAAGCAATATTTTGTAAGTAAGGAGGTGGTAGAATAAAGATAAGCTTTAATTGTTAATGATAGCTAAAAAATAAAAAAAAGTGAGGAAAATAATAATGATTAAAAAATTATCAGTAATGTTTTTAGTAAGCATACTTTTATTAGTAGCTTCTGGAACTACTTTTGCTGCTCAACAGTTTGATGATGTAATTAAAATTGGAGCAGCGGTTTCACTGACCGGTAAAGTTGCCTATGAAGGCAATTTGGTTAAACAAGGATATGAAGTATGGGAAAAATGGGTTAACGAACATGGCGGGATTAAAGCTGATGGTAAAACCTATGGTGTTGAGATTATTTACTATGATGATGAGAGTGATCCTGTTCGTGGAGCAAGATTAACCGAAAGACTTATTACTGAAGATAAAGTTCATTTCTTAGGCGGACCTTATTCCAGCGCTATAACCTTTGCTACCTCAGCTATTGGTGAAAAGTATGGAGTTATCACCATTGCTCCAGAAGCAAATGCAACTAATATCTATGAAAGAGGATATAAGTATGTATTTTCTATTCTTCCTCCTGCACCGATGCTGATGGCACCTGTTGCCTACATGATGGATGAAATGCTGGATCCTAAGCCAAAAACTGTTGCCATAATTTCTGCTAACGACTTATTTCCTTTAAGCTGTGCTGAAGGATTTGATAAAGCTTGTAAGGAATTAGGTTTTGATGTGGTCTTGTTTGAAAAATATCCCGCCGGAGCAACTGATTTGTCTGCCTTATTGACCAAGGTTAAGGGATTGAATCCTGATGTTTTAGGTGTTGGTGGATATACTGCTGATTCCTTAATGGTTATGAGACAATGCAAAGAATTAGATTTTAATCCAAAACTGTATGCCTTCTCAGTTGGCGTAATGGTTCCCGCTTATGTTGATGAAATGGGTGCAGACGGTGATTATGCTGTAGAGGGTGAATGGTGGTTACCGGGAATGCAGTTAGAAGATCCCATATTCGGAACAACTGAAAATTATATGAAAGCATGCAAAGACTTGTTTGGAGAAGATTTTAGAGGACAATACTGGACTGCTAGTTCAAGTGCAGCAGGCAGTGTTCTTCAACTTGCTATTGAAAAAGCTGGTACGATTGAAACAGATAAGGTTAGAGAAGCTTTATTAAGTATGAACATTGAACTGACTACCTGGCCTGCCGTTGAATTTAATGAAAAGGGACAGAATATTCAATGGTTACATCCCGTAATTCAGGTTCAAAACCAGGAATTTAAAATTGTTTATCCTGAAAGCTCACAAGAAAGTGCACCATTATATCCTGCTCCAGCTTGGAAAGACAGATAATAAAATAACCCTTAAGCATAGGGACTGTAATTACTTATTGGTTACAGTCCCTCCCATCTCTATTTTTATTTATTTTATTAAAATAAAATTATATAGCTTAGCAAAGCAAGCATCATAAAGAATTAAAAATTTAAAGAGTTTGTTTCTTAGTATAATTTTTTTCATATTATTTATGGAACTATTTACCATAATATGGAACACCAATGTCTATCAGAATGGATTAAAAGGAGATAAAGAGACAAATGAGAAAGATTGAAGCCAATGAGATTTCGGCAAAGGTAAAAAGCCTGTTCTTAAAAGCCAATTATCAGATAGGCAAAGACGTC
>JAQUNC010000029.1 GCA_028717805.1 Atribacterota bacterium | reverse complement strand
CATTATTTTTTGTTCCCTCCAAGGCATCAGATGAACACTCCTTTTACTAAGTTTTCATCTGTTATTTTATTAGAAAGTGTTACCTATGTCTTGAAGTTTTTTGTTACTCATGTCCTGAAGTCGTACCTTAAAATTGCTCGCCATAACCAAAAAGGAAATAATCACTGGTCATGAAATAAAAGAATGCTTGTAGTACAAATAATTAATTTGTTTCCATTAACCACCTCCCATAGGAGGGTATATTTTAATAATATCTCCATCCTGCAAGTTACATTCCAGTTGACTGAAGGAAACAACTTTTTCATTTACTATAACCATACTGATGGCATCCATAGCCTTTTCGTGCTTGATGGTTTCCTGTAAGAATTTTTTAATTGTTTTCTGTTCAAAAATCTCTTTCTGCAAACCTTTGTCTTCTTGATAACCATCTACATAGTTTTTTAAATTAGAATATATTATTAGTCTTACCTTCATCTTTAACTCCACTTGATAATTTCTCTTTTATAATTTTTAAAAGATAAGTTATTACATGGCTGTCAGCAAAACAAATTCACCTGAAATATATCTATACATCAGTTTATATATACTGATCTTCAATAAACATTTCCGAACGCCTTTTTAGAATATTTTTTAAATATTTTTCAAAGAATTTGAATTTTTATAATTCCTAATATTAATAAATGTCTTATGAAATTATTAAATATCGCAATATTAAAATATTTATTTTTAAAAATATTATACTAAAATAAATTAATAAATAACAGCAATAAAGGCAAAACAAACATAACTCCAACAGTGGTTAAAATCCAACAGGAATTGACTAAATCTATATTCAAATTATAAATATTAGCTGCTATAACCGAATTAAAGGCAACCGGCATTGCCGACATAATTAAAGAAACCTTTAAAGGCAAGCCATTATTTATTGATTGATAATTCAATAGTAATACTATAATTAGTGTAGTTAATGGTAAAGCAACAAACTTGATAAATGAAATATATGAACATTCTCTGATATACTTTGAAATACGACTCAATTTTAAGTTCATTCCCACTGAAAAGAGAAGGACAAAAGTAGTTAGTGGCACAAGCACTTCGTTAAGTGGGGCATAAATAGGCGGTCTTTCTATAGCACTTAGATTTAAAAATAAACCGACCAATACCGCTCCTATGCCTATATAGAAAAATGGATCCTTAATTACTTCTATTATTTTATGGCTCATTTTTTTATCTTTAATAAAATTAGTACTGTACATATTTGCAATTGGATAGCCTATCCCATAATATAAAAAACGCATAAAAAAATTATAAATAGGCACCAGAGCATAACCTTCTTCTCCTAGATAGTAAAAACAAATCATTCCTCCCAGTGAAGCGGTATTGGCAAAAAAACCACAGCTAAACATGGAACCTGTATCAATAGAATCGTAATGATTACATTTAGATAATATTACCGCATAAACTCCACCAGCAACGATGGATATTGAACCTACAAAAGGTAGGCTAATAATTCCAGATAGACTCTCAATTTCAAAAATCCATAAGCTCCCGATATAAGTTATAGAAATTAACCAGATCATACCCAGCTTCTGGAGAAAAATAGCAATTCCTCTTAGAGATTCATCGGTTAACCATTGATGTTTTTTCATCAACTTTTGGAATAAATAACCACTCAAAATCCCAACAATTAAAACTAGAAAGGTTTTCCATAAAGCCAAAAGCATGATAGTACCCTCAAAAAAGAATAATTTCTTGAAAAAGATGCTAAATATTTAAGTCTTGGAACGACATTCTTAATACATCTCTAGAATATTACAATAATAATACTCTATCATATACCCAGGACATAAATCAACACAAGTAATATGGTATAGGCTTTGTACGACTTTCTTCAGATTTCTCTTACAGTTTACAGCTTAATCTTAAGCTAAATTTTGCTATTCTTTCTTTCTCCTTTATCTCTTTTATTCTTATTCTTTGAGTAAATCTCCCCTAACAATATTTGCCTCCATCTTATCTTTCAAGGAAAAATCTATAGTTAGCCTATCAAAATATATTTAATGAATTACCAACAATATTCTGATATTTGCATCATAATAATATAATTGATAATATAAATGAGAAAAATAAACTGAGGAATAAGGTTTTGAGTCAATTAATCTTAATACGAAAACCAAAAATAAATAATGCCAAAATGTTAATAGGATTCAGCGGCTGTATGAATGGCGGTGAGGTATCCACTGGAACTATTGATTATATCAGGAACAAACTAAAGGCCATAAAATTTGCCGAAATCAAAGCTAATCGTTTTTATATTTTTAATTTCCCTGCATCAATAGAGCTGGCCAGCGAATTCAGGCCAAACACTAGAATTGAAAATGGCATCTTAAAGAATTTTGATTTTCCAAAAAATGAATTCTATTATCATCAAGAAAGCAATCTAATTCTCTTTAAAGGAAAAGAACCTAATATCAATTGGGAAGAGTATGCTAACCATCTTTTTAAAGTTGGCGAGAGATATAATTTACAAAGAGTTTACTTTATGGGAAATGTTGCTGCCGCTACACCTCATACCCGAGCTATTAGAACCTCTTGTTATTGCTCCAAGGAAGAGTTAAAAGAAGAAGTGAGGGCTCATGGTATTAAATTCACTATGTACGAAGGACCCGGTAGTATCAGTACCTATCTTACTCATTTAGCCAGATTGAAAGGCATTGAAATGATAAATTTTATAGCTGAAATTCCCATCTATATTCAATCGGAAAATCCTAAAGCAATTAAAATGATGGCTGAAAAACTAATCAAATTATTAGATCTTAATATTGATACCGATGATTTAACCAGAAGAAATTTAGCTTTTGAGAAAAGGATCAATGAATTACTGAAACATCAACCTCTACTTATGGAAGAAATTAAAAAATTAGAAGAAAATTATGACCAGGAATTTTTTAACAATAAGGGTGGCTTTGAAGAATGGTTAAAAAGAAAAGGAATTGACAAACTTTAAGTTGCTACCTTTATTGCCATTTAACCATCAAGATAAGGTGCACAATTACTGAATATTTTTAGTATGAAGTGAATAGCCATATTTTTATACAGATTAGCTAAAACAATATACCAGAAATAAGGTCAAAAAGAATATAAAAAGTGGTTAATAAGAAGTAAAAACATTCTCTTTTGGAAGCTTTTTTACCACTCGCTACACAGATTAGATGCTTTGTTTACTAGAAATTTTAGAATCTTTTTCTGAAAACTCTTTTAATATGTTAATGATAATATTTACTGCTTTTTCCATATCACCAATTGAAATATTTTCATCCTTACTGTGAGGTAATTTACTACCCATACCCAGAACAGCTGTGGCAATTCCCTTTTCATTTAAATTAGCTGCATCAGTGCCACCACAAATTACTTTTGTTGCTGGTTTTAATCCCATTAATTGGATTGCCTTCTTAGCTACTTTAACTACTTCAGCATTTTCAGAGATGCGATAAGCCTTTACGCTATGTTTTATTTGTATTTCTGTTTTAGCTCCGCTTGCTTTGGCTACAGTTTGGAAAGTTTTTTGTATCAAACGACTTTGTTCCAGACATCTCTTATGCTTCTGACTACGACACTCTATCTGGATTATGGCCTTTTCTGGAACAGCATTTAATACCTGGCCACCTTCAATTAATCCAATATTAACAGTTGTTATAGGATCAATCCAACCAGTTCTTAAGAGAGTAATAGCCTGAGCAGCAACTTCAATAGCAGAAATACCATGTTCTGGTTCTACAGCATGAGCTGCTTTCCCGATAATTTTGATAGTCATTTCTATTCGGGAAGGTCCTCCGATAATTATTTCATCTAAAGCCTCTGTATCAAGGACATATCCTTTTTTTGCTTTTAGTAAACTATCATCTAAGAAGCTTGAACCCGATAATCCTACCTCTTCCTCACGAGTAATTAAAATTTCTATCGGGGGATACTGAGAAGCTTTTTGCAAAGCTACTAAGACTTCGCTAATACCTGCCTTATCATCTGCACCTAATACAGTATCTCCCTTGGAACGAATAATCCCTTTTACCAGGACTGGTTCAATTCCTTTCCCAGGCTTTACTGTATCAGCATGACAGCAAAATAAAATTGGTTCCGTTTGCAGGCTATTCCTTGCTTTTACTCTAATAATTAAATTACCATAACTATCATATTGTGTTTGGGCTCCAATTTCTTTTTGAAATAGATTCTCCAGAAATTTTAGAAATTCTTGCTCCTCTCCTGATTCACTGTCAATCTTAATCATCTGGAAAAAATACTGCATTATATCTTTTGACATTGTCTACTCCTTCTAAATTATTTTTATGTTTGTCTGATGATGGTAGTACATTTAGTTATGTCTGCCTTCTTTATTTCTTAAAAAACAATATATGCCTTCAGAAACTATTACTATTTTCCTGATAATATTATTATAATTCATTATCTACACCAATGTCTTCTCACTCTCAGGATCAAAGATATGGGTTTTCGGCATCTCCAGAGCTACCTCCATCTCATCTCCTACCTTCTTGCGGGTACGGCTATCTAATTTGGCTACCATCTGATGATTACCAGAAACTAAGTTGAACAGTACCTCATCTCCCAGTGGTTCAATAACCTCAATCTTGGCTTTAATGGTATTATCTTTGGTAGCCTCTGAGTAAAACTGCTTATCATGAAAGTCTTCGGGACGTACTCCGAAGGTGACCTTTTTACCATCATAAGAAGAGATGGCCTGATGAAATTCAGAAGGCAGTTTCACCTGGAAGCTCTCGGTATCGATAAAGTAGGCCGAGTCTTTCTTGAGCAAGGTACCGGGGAAGAAGTTCATAGCTGGGGAGCCAATAAAACCGGCAACAAACTGATTGGCTGGCTCTTTATAGACATCTAAGGGAGGTCCAGCCTGCTGCAGTCTGCCCTCATTTAGAATGAAGATACGGGAAGCCATGGTCATAGCCTCAATCTGGTCATGGGTCACATAGATGATGGTAGCCTCCAGGCGATTATGGAGTTTGGATATCTCGGCACGCATAGCCACACGAAGCTTAGCATCTAAGTTGGAAAGCGGCTCATCAAAGAGAAAGACCTTGGGTTTACGTACGATAGCTCGACCTACTGCTACCCGTTGCCGTTGACCACCAGATAGTTCCTTGGGACGTCGCTTGAGTAGTTTTTCGATACCCAGTATCTCGGCTGCCTCATGAACACGAGCGTCTATCTCATCCTTGGGGAATTTACGCAATTTTAAACCAAAAGCCATATTGTTGTAGACATCCATATGAGGATAGAGGGCATAATTCTGAAAGACCATAGCAATGTCACGGTCTTTGGGGGGAATATCATTGACCAGTCGATCTCCAATGTAAATCTCACCAGAGGTTACCTCCTCCAGACCTGCTATGGCACGTAAGGTGGTGCTTTTACCACAGCCGGAGGGACCGACTAAGACGGCAAATTCCTTATCTTCAATATCAATACTGATATCATCAACTGCAATGACATCTTTAAATTTTTTGGTAACATTTTTCAAGATTACTCTGGCCATATAAGACCTCCTTAAAACAGATAAATTATAGAATTATTTTTAGCATTGCTCTATTATTATAGCAAATTGACTATTTATATCAATCAAAATTCCACAACAGAGCAGCTGCTCCAATTACCCCAGCATATTCTCCTAGCTGTCCAAAAACAACTTTTAAGCCTACTAAATGAGAACTCATTGCCCTGTAAACCACAATTTCCTTTAAAGGATTGAGTAATTTTTCACCTTCATTTGTTATTCCGCCAACCAGAACAATCATTTCTGGATTTAAGATATTTACCAGAATAGCAATCCCGATACCTAAATACTCAATTGCCTCCTCTACAATATCCTTTATTATTGCATTTCCCTGACGAGCTAATTCAAATATTTTTACCAGACTAATATCATCTAAATTACCAAGAGATAAATAATCCTGATTATCAGTCTTTAACTCCTCAATTCTTTTATAAATCCTATTTTTAATACCAGAAGCTGAAGAATAAGCCTCTAAACAGCCATTTTTACCACAATTACATCGAGGTCCATCTTTATTGACAATGATATGGCCTACTTCTCCCGCCACATTATTTTTGCCATGATATATTTTTCCGCAGAAAATTAATCCACTTCCAATACCAGTACCCAATGTCAGGCAAATTATATCATCAATACCCTGTGCTACACCAAAAATTCTTTCTCCCCAGGCAGCTACATTGGCATCATTTTCGATAATCACTGGTATCTTAAATTCTTCTTTTATAATGTTGGCCAGTGGAACTTCTTTCCATCCCGGTAAATTAGGCGCATAATGGATTATCCCTTTCTTATAATCCAGAGGACCAGGGGCGCCTATGCCAATACCAACTATATCATTAATTTTTAAACCACTTTGGTGGATTATCTGGTGAATACTATGTTTGATTCTGCCAATAGTTACTTCTTTCCCTTGCTCAGCATGGGTGGGCATCTTCATATGTTTTTTGATTTCCCCATCTTTACTGACCAAAGCAATATTAACCTTAGTCCCTCCCAGATCAACACCAATTGCTAATTTGTCTTCTCCTTTAAGGTAATTACTTGACCTGTTCATTTATCTTTACTAACCCTTTACTGAACCAGCTAAAATTCCTCTTACAAAATAACGTTGTAGGCTTAAAAATACTATTAATGGTAATGCCATTGAAACAAAGGCAGCTGCTGTCAATAATTCCCAATTTTGTCCATAGGAACCAACCAGGGCACTAATTCTGACTGTTAATGGAGCCACATCCGGTGTTCCTCCTAAATAAACCAATGCCACTAACAGATCATTCCATACCCAGATAAATTGAAAAATGGCTATAGATGCAATTGCTGGTATTGATAATGGCAAAACAATACTTTTAAAAATTTGAAATGGGGTAGCGCCATCGATGGTTGATGACTCAAATATTTCGCTGGGTAATCCGGATATATAGTTATACATTAGATAAATGACTAAAGGCAGACCATATCCCGCATGAGCCAACCAAATCCCTAAAAAAGAACCTGATAAACCAAGTTTATTGAATATCCTTAAAATAGGTATCAAGGTCATTTGCAATGGTACTACCAACAATCCTACAAAAAGCATAAAGAAAAAACGTCTACCCCAAAATTCCATCCAGGCAAAAGCATAGGCAGCAAAAGAGGCAATTATTATTGGTAATATACAGGCTGGTAAAGTTATAGTAAGAGTATTTATAAAAGTTCTTCCTATCCCAATTTTTGTTATTACATCCTGATAATTTTCAAGGGTAAATTGAGTAAAGTTAAAAGGATGGGTTAAAACTGTCCACCAACCAGTGGATGCAACTGCAGAAGAAGAACGAAAAGAAGTAATCAACAAGCCAACTGTTGGAAAGATCCAGATAATAGCTACCAGGATAATGAATAAATGCATCGGGATACTTAATATAAATTGACTATATTTTGGTTTCATCGAACCGCCTCCTGTTCTCTAAAACGCTGAACGTTGATGATTATCATGGGAATAATAAATAGAAGTAATAAAATTGCTATGGCACTTGCTCTGCCATAGTTTCTGAATATAAACATCTCTTTATACATTCTATTTGCTATAACCTCCGTTGCAAATCCACCATTAGTCATAACATAAACAATATCAAAAACCTTTAAAACATTAATAAACATAGTAGTTGCTACAACTGCTACAGTGGGTTTCATCAAAGGTAGAATAATCTTCCAGAAAATTCGATACTCATTAGCACCATCTACACGGGCTGCCTCCAATAGTTCTTTGGGAATTCCCTTATAGCTGGCTGAAAGTATCACTAAACAAAATCCAGTCCAGATCCATATTCCTACTATTATTAAACAAATATTATTCAGCCAGGGACGTTGAATTAACCAGGGTATCGGTTGCACTCCTATATATGATAAAAAAGCATTGAGGATACCAATCTGTTCACTTCCCACCGGTCTATAGGAATATACAAATTTCCATATAACACCTGCTCCTACAAATGAAATAGCCATAGGCATAAATATTATGGATTTTACCAATGATTCATAATGCACCCTATCCAGTATCACAGCTAAAATTAAACCTAAAAAAACAGTCATGGGAACAAAGAGAGCTACCCATAATAAATTATTACGAAAGGCTGATAGCATAGTTTCATTGGTAAAACAATAAATATAATTAGCTAAACCAACAAATTTTTCGGATTGGGGACCAAAAAATGAAATAACAAGAGTGTGCATAGAAGGATAAATTAAAAAAAACATTAAAGTTGCTAAAGCAGGAATGACATAAAACCAGGGAGTAAACCAGTGTGTTCGCATAATAGTCCATCTCCTTTACAAACTATTTCAGTATACTACCTCCCACTTAACCATTGCCACTCTCTAAGAAAGTGGATTATTAAGGATAATAAATTAATAGTTAGCTGGTTTATTTTCTATAAACCAGCTAACTATTTAAGTAAACTATGTAGCAGAAAAAATCGCTTCAAAATTATCTACTGTAAGCATCCAATGCACTTGCCTCAACCTGCATTAATACATTCATTAAAGATTCTCCACTAACATAGTCTAGTATGCCGGACCAGAAGGAACCAGAACCTACCGCAGCAGGCATTAAATCAGAGGCATCAAAACGGAAAACTGATGCTTCTCCTAAGATTTCAGCTGCTTTTCTGGTAATATCATCTGGATAAACCATTGGATCAACCTTCAGGTTAGGTGCCAACTTACCCAATTCACCAACCCAGATTCCCTGAGCCTGTGTAGATGCTATATACTTCATAAAAGCTCTGGCTTCCGGTGTATCATTAAACATAGCCAGCATATCTGCTGCACCTAAGGCAGGATTTCCAAATTCTTCTTTAATAGGTGGGAAGGGGAAGAAGTCAAAGTCTACTCCAGGCACTAAATCAGGAAAATGATCCAGGATAAAACTCTTAATAAAGGTAGCCTGTCTATGCATATAGGCGTTAGGCGGATCGGTAAATAAGGCATCAGGAGAATCACCGAAGGGAATAGTTAGAACAGCGTTTGGTCCACCATAGACATACCTTTCACTACGAGCAATCTCCCCAAAAATTTCAAATGCCTCCACCACTATATCATTAGTCCAGGCAAGTTCATGATTAACCCAGGCATCATAAGTTTCGGGAGAAGCTATTCGTAGCATAATATCCTCTATCCAGTCAGTCCCCGGCCATCCACTGGCTGCTCCTGATTCCAAGCCAATAGCCCAGGGTGTATTACCATCAGCAACCATTTTATCAGAAAGCACCATAAGCTCATCCCAGGTGTTGGGTACAGTGTAACCGGCAGCAGCAAATGCCTTAGGATTATACCAGACCAAACTTTTTAAATCTGCCGAGATAAAAATGGCATGAAGTTTGCTCTGATAAGAACCTAAATCTAACCAGGCATTAGAGTATTCAGATTTTAAGGCTTCCATATCCATAAAAGTTGACAGATCAATTAATTTACCATCTTTGGCAAATTCTAGCATTTGTCCTGGATTGGGCATAACAGAAACATCGGGAGGATTACCTGCTTCCACCCTGGTAGTGAGGATAGCCGGTAAATCACGAGTACCAGTAAATTCAACTTTAATACCGGTTTCTGCCTCAAATGGTGCTACCATTTTAGCAAAGGCATCAGCCTCGGCACCAGTCCATATTCCCATGACAGTGACACTCTGTCCAGCTGCAGTGGTCACACTTACCAGAAATGACAGACATATTAACATAATAATAAAATTAAACTTTTTCAAGATAAATAACCCCCTTTTTTTATTAATAAATCTATTATCTCAAAAGCTAAAATTAGTTATAGATAAGTTCCCCTCCTTTCCTGTTGGAATATTATTTATGAAGAATCTCTTTTGAATGGACAATTTCAGATAGATTAAATTGTTTTTACTTTCAATATTAATAATATAATAAATTAACCTATTATGCAAGTAAACAGCACAGCCACATAGTGAGTTTCTTTATAATAATACTCTAAAAAAGCCTTAAACTTTTATAAGCCACTTTTTTATTCTTTTATCTTTTAATCTTTTTACTATCTTTAAAACAAATCTCTAACAACATTACTATCACATAAAGTTTACAGCACAGATTATTTAGCTAACATATCTCTATCTTTATGGTTATACAATTTTATTTAACCATTCTTACCTACTCTTAAACATGCCAATACAAGAAAAAGTTGTTAAGGGATAATAGGTGGGAAGACTCTATTTTAATTGAAATGAAAAATATGTTAAAATGTAAATACAAACCATTACAATTAATTATATTAATAATATTTGAAGGTACTTCTATTATGTCCCGTATAATTATAGTATCCAACCGTCTTCCTGTTACTATAAAAAAAAACAAAGATAAGCTAACCTATCAGCAAAGCGTAGGTGGTCTGGCAACTGGTATTTCTTCTTTACAAAAAGAGCATGAATGCTTATGGGTTGGTTGGCCTGGTATAGCCAGGGATGGACTCGATAATGAAGAAAAAGATGACTTACTGAAAAAAATGGATAAAATGGGAAACTATCCGGTCTTTTTATCCCAAACACATATCGAAGAGTATTACAATGGTTTCTGTAATAAAACTATCTGGTCTTTATTTCATTGCTTTACTCAATTTACTGTTTATGAAAACTACTTATGGGAGTCCTACCGGCGAGTAAACCAGATCTTTTGTCAAACAATTCTTGATATAATCAAACCAGATGATCTTATCTGGATCCACGATTATCATCTTATGTTGCTACCGAATTTATTAAGAAAAAGGATGCCTGATTTAACTATTGGATTCTTCCTGCATATCCCCTTCCCTCCTACAGAAATCTTTCGACTACTACCCTGGCGGAGAGAGATACTGGAGGGATTGATGGGTGCTGATCTGATTGGTTTTCACACCTATGATTATGTACGCAACTTTCTCGATTCAATTCTACGCTTACGTGGATATGAAAACAGTCTGGGTTTCATCAATTATCAAAATCGTATAATAAAAGTAGATTCTTTCCCAATGGGGATTGATTTTGACCGATATTATAATTCTTCAGAACAGACGAAAACAAAGCAAGAAATTAAAAAAATGAAGAATAAAATAAAAAAATATAAAGTTATAATTTCAGTTGATCGCTTAGATTATACTAAAGGTATTCTAGAGAGATTAAGAGCTTTTTCTGCCTTTCTGGGGGATAATCCGGAATACTGGGAGAAGGTAGTTATGATTCTGGTAGCAGTCCCTTCTCGTACTGCCGTCAGTCAATATCAACAATTAAAACAACAGGTTGACGAGATGATTGGCCATATAAATGGTCAATTTGGGAAATTAGGCTGGTCACCCATCTGGTATTTATACCGTTCATTGCCTTTCCACGAACTAACAGCTCTTTATTATATTGGTGACATAGCTTTAATAACTCCCCTTAAAGATGGTATGAATCTAATCGCCAAAGAATATATTGCTACCAAGAAAGATACCCTGGGAGTTCTTATTTTAAGCGAAATGGCTGGTGCTGGTAATGAAATGGGAGAGGCACTCATTGTTAATCCCAATAATAGGACCCAGATTTCCTGGGCTTTAAAGTATGCTTTAAATATGGAGGAAAAAGAGCAACAAAAAAGAATCTTATCTTTACAAAGACGTTTAAAAAATTATGATGTTAAAAAATGGGCAGATGACTTTAAAGAAAATTTAATCAAAATTAAAAGTGAACAGAAGAATCTGGCTGCTAAATATATATCACCAAAAAATAGATTAAAAATAATTAAAGATTATCAACAGAGTTACCAACGTTTATTCTTAATAGATTATGATGGCACTCTTGTTCCTTATCATTTGAAATTCAGGCAATCCAGCCCTTCGCCAGAAATTCTTGACACTATTCAATTGCTCAGCAGGAATCCTGGAAATAAGGTAGTCATTGTTAGCGGTAGAGAAAAAGATGTTTTAGAAAATTGGTTTAAACACATTAAGGTAGACTTAATTGCTGAACATGGAGCATGGCTAAAAAAGAATTCTAATGATTGGAAAACTATTGAACCATTAAAAAAAGAATGGAAAGAGCAGATTAGACCCATTTTAGAATTATATACCAATCGAACGCCGGGTTCTTTTATCCAAGAAAAAGAATATTCACTGGTCTGGCATTATATCAATACAGAACCCACATTTGGTCGTACGCGAGCTTTGGAACTAATGGATTCCCTCACTCATCTAACTTCTAACCTCAATTTAGAGGTAAACCATGGAGAAAAAGTTATCGAAATTAAAGCAGCAGGAATTAACAAAGGGATTACTGCCTATCAATGGATATCAGAAAAAAAATGGGATTTTATAATGGCAATCGGGGATGACTGGTCTGATGAAGACACCTTTTCTCATTTACCAGCTTCAGCTTACTCTATCAAAGTTGGTCCAGGTATTTCTCAATCGAAATACAATATCCATTCTTCCACTGAAGTCCGTGCTTTATTAAAAGAATTAGCTAAAAAATCATAGTAAACATCGCACCCGCAAAGCGGGTGGCTTTAAGAACCGCTAAAAGGGTTTTGACTTTTTCTTGCTTACTTTTTGTTGTGTTCTTTTTCTGGCTTCTGGCAATTTTATTTAATTATAATATTTCTACGTGATACAATTTCTTACTTTAGAGTTCAGGTATAAATTGTTCTATAGCTTTTCTTAATCTTTTTCCATATAAAACCAATTTATTTAACCTTTACCACCTTCTTAGAAGGTGGTTTTTCATGGTTAAATAAATTAGGCAACTTCTATTTCCTGGCATAGATATACATCTTGGATAGCATGGAATATTTTAATTCCTTCTGCCATTGGTTTTTGAAAAGTTTTTCTACCAGATATAATTCCCATGCCTCCTGCTCTTTTGTTAATAACAGCCGTTTTCACCGCCTGTTGTAAATCATTATCTCCAGATGCCCCTCCAGAATTAATTAAACCAATTCTCCCCATATAGCAATTAGCCACTTGATAACGAGTGAGGTCAATGGGATGATCAGATGTTAATATTTCATAGACCAGAGGACTGGTTTTACCAAATTTTAATGCCACATAACCTCCATTATTGGTTGGTTGCTTTTGTTTAACCAGGTCTGCTTCAAGAGTAACTCCTATATGATTAGCCTGACCAGTTAAATCTGCTGAAGTATGGTAGTCAATCCCTTCCTTTTTAAAGGCTGCATTTCTAAGATAGCACCATAAAACTGTAAACATTCCCAGTTGATGAGCTTGCTTGAAGGCAATGGATACCTCCTCTATCTGTCTCCTTGATTCCTCAGAACCAAAATAAATAGTAGCACCTACTCCCAGTGCACCCATATCATAAGCCTGTTCTACCGAGGCAAACATTCTCTGATCATAATAGTTGGGATAAGAAAGTAACTCATTATGATTTAGTTTTACGATAAAAGGAATCTTATCAGCATACTTTCCGGAAATCATACCTAAAACACCCAATGTTGAAGCTACAGCATTACAGTTTCCTTCAATAGCTAACTTGACTATATTTTCCGGATCAAAATAGATAGGATTGGGAGCAAAAGAGGCTCCGGCAGAGTGTTCTATCCCTTGATCTACTGGCAATATTGATAGATAACCAGTTCCCTTCAGCCTGCCTTGATTAAATAATTTTTTCAAGTTTTGCCTGACTTGTAAAGAACGATCAGAAATATTAAAGATGTTTTCAACAAAATCAGGTCCAGGTAAATGAAGCATATTTTTAGAAATTGTTTGACATTTATGTGATAATAGATAATCAGTTTCTTCCCCTAATATATTTCTAATTTCCATGATATCCATTTTAATTACACTCCTTTCCCACATTAAAAAATTAAAATATAACCAACATTTTAGGTACTATCCAAATTCAACACGATATTCAAGGGGAATCCTTCCCCTTGAGAATCTTAAAAGACTTATTTAGAGTTAAGCAAGGATATATTTTATATAATAAATATTTCTTTAGCTTAATTATAATTATAGTAATTTTATGCTCTATCTTAAAATCTCACTGTGGATATTTTCCCCTTATTTAGAAAAGCATATTCATATCGATGATATTGGATTTAAAAATTCAGATATCATTATATATTTTCAGTATTTGAGCAATATTAGTAATTTCTATTAGCTGCCAGTACCCCTGCATATTTCTCATTTTTATATCAACTACAAAATTAGCTTGTTTAGATTTATCATAATAAGTTAAACCAAGGAAGGCCATATCTTCTTTTATTTTAGTATAATTAATGGACTGAAATTCCCAATTTTTAGGATTAATTTTTTCTTCCGCCAATTTCATAATCATAGAAGCCAATCTACCCTCTCCTTGGGAGTTTATGTTTCCCAATTTGCCATTAATAATATAATGATAGACTTCTTTTTTAATTATCTCCTTTAAATTAGGTTTGAATATTGAAAGCATACTTTGGCCTATTTCATTACGAATATCAATCCATCTACTTTTTCTGCTTTCTGGTGCCGGAGCACCATAAAACTGCCAGATTTGATCAATAGCATTATCTACTGTTCTATCCAGATCTACATATTTGTCAAAAGCCAGCATATCATCCCTGGGAATAGCTTTTTTCAGCTGTTTTAAGCTATATTGAGGAGAGACAATTATGCTCCAGGAAATAAATATGGAAATTATAAGAACAAAAAATAAAATTATAATAAATATTTTTTTATTCATAATTCTCATTTCACAAGCTCACAAGGTAATTTGTTATTATTCTCTTGAAAATAATATTGTTGCTATTATTACACAGAAAATTATAACATCAACAAATATGATCAATACTAATATATACCATTAGTTAATATAATATCATAAATCAGGGAAATTATGTAACACGTAAAGCTACAACAGTACATAGATTTAAATTTTAAAAAGCAGATTAGATATATCTAATCTGCTTTTTGTGAAGTAATCTTAACATGTTAATATACATAACTTAAAAGTTAAAAGAAGCTATCTTAATTGATAGCATCAGCCTCATATAATTCATATTTTTATCTAATTGTCAGCAGTAATCACATGTTTATGTTTTATTCTACTTTTAGCTCATCCAGTAATGGTAGCAATTCTGTTGCGACATAGGTAACCGCGGGGCCACCCCTCATCATCATTGCTACTCCAGCTGCTTCCAATATTTCTGCCCTGTTAGCACCAGCCCTAACTGCTAATGGTGTGTGCAATCTAATACAATATTCACAAAGTGCCGAAATACCTAAGGACAAGGTTATAAGTTCTTTGGTCTTTTTACTTAATGCACCTTCCTTTAATACCTGTTCACTTAATAGATCAAAGCCTTCTTTCATCACACCGGGCATTTCTTCATGTAATTTACCCATTTGTTTTTTTAATTCTATAGTTTGCATTTTATGTACTCCTTACATATAGAATTTATTGATTTAATTTTCATAAAAATAAATCAATAATCCTGGCTTTAGAACACCATACAAATTTAATATAACTAACTTCCAATTTTGACCAAATTTGTGTAGACGGTAGTTGTTTCCCCTGGATAAACCCAGATCTCATCCAACCAGGTGCGGTATCCATCCTTAATAAGGGTAATCTCATACATTCCTTCTTTAAATCCATCAAGAATTTTTGCCTTATTAGCAGTAGTGGTAGTTATATAGGTACCATTAACAAAAATCTTGGCATTATTTTCATTACAGTAAATGGAAATATTTCCTTCTCTTTGAACTGGTCTCATTATCACGTTAAGACGATAAGTTTGATCAGGATATATTCTTACTGTGGTAATATAATCATGGTAACCATCTTTAGTAATCCTTATTTCATAATTCCCTTCCTGAATGTTACTTATAGTAACACTCCTATTAATCGATGTTCTTCTCTGATACTTTCCATCTAAATATATCTGGGCATTATCAACATCACAGGTAATTTCCAGACTTCCCCTACGTGTGATTCTGTCTAAATTTACTGTTAATTGGATTCGTTGATTGGATTTTACCTCTACTCTTTGAGTCCATTCACGATATCCACTTAAAGTAATCCTGATATCATGAAATCCCTCCCTAACTTGTTCGAGTAAAACATTTCTGTTTTTTTCTGTTAGTCCTTTATATTGGCCATCTAAAAAGATACTAGCATTGTCTTCATTGCAACGAATAGCAACAGAACCATATCGCTGGATACTTACCAGATTGGCATTAACAATAGCTGTTCGATCAGGATTAATCTGAATTGTTCTGGTCCAGATTTGATAACCCGGCAATTCTACTCGAGCTAAATATTCACCAACACGAATATGCTCCAGTACCAATGGTGTCTTACCGGCATAGCGATCATTCAGATATACATCAGCACCTTCTGGGATTGAATTGAGGCGTAACTGCCCATCCTCTTCCCTTCTCTCTACAACCTGATAATGCAATATTTCACTGCTAACCCATCTTTGTGAAGGTAAAGCTGCTAAAATACCCCTGATTCTTTGAGTAAATCTGGTTATTCCTTCTCCAAGTTTGGGAAACAATTCCCTTTCAATTAACCTTTCTAATTCTCTTGAAATGATTACTGGTTCAGTAGTAGCAAAGCCCTGAACATATTCTAGACCAGACTTAGTGGCAGGATCTATTATCCCATCTATACTATATTGTTTGTTAGCATCTATAAAATGATTTTTTTGATATTGGTTGGGAAATAATAGTCTGATGTTACCATAGCTATCATAACCAAAAATAGCAACATAAGCATTTCTGGTAGATCGAAATAAAATACGAATCCTCTCGCCTGGAACATATGTAGCACCTGCTCCTTTATCTAATCTCAGAGATAAGGCAAAATCAGGTCTGGGATTAATAATTTGAATACTCTTTTTCATATCCCCCTGGGCATTAACTGTAATTACTGCTAATAAAATTAGAATTGCAACAAAAGCCAGCTTACCAAGACATAAAAAAAGATAAATTTGGTTGTTCTCTTTTTTTTGCTTTTTTAGTTTTAATAAATTCATACTCTTGCTCCTTTCTTGACAACATTTTTACAAAAAACTAAATTTTTTTCAGATTTATAATAATTATAACACAACTTTCTCTACAATCCTATTTTTGATAGTTGTGAAAATATCGGTTTCTTTCCCCAAGAAATTAAAATTTTATAGAATTTATATTTTTATTTAGTCTATCTTTTACCTCTATCTCTAAATCGGTAGGATATGAACTAAACATTAATTAATTTTTTCCTGAAAATTCTTATTTTTTAGATTAATATACAAAAATAATTGACAAAAGCCTTTATTTCTAATATTCTGAATGTAACATCACTAAATATTGCTTAAAATTAACATTACCAATAAATTACGAAGTAATTTTTCTATTGCATACCAGAAAGGAGGTGTAATACTTTGAACAAAAGCGAATTAATTGACAAGGTATCATATGATAGAGGGGTAACAAAAGCTCATGCCAAAGCAGCTGTGGAATGTATCTTTGATAACATTTCTGAAGCCTTAGCTAAAAAAGAATCTGTACGGTTAGTTGGTTTTGGAACTTTTGGTGTTAGAGTAAGAGCTGCTAGAACTGCCCGCAATCCCAGAACAGGCAAAAAAATATCTCTTCCCAAAACAAATGTACCATTCTTCAAACCTGGAAAGGAATTAAAAGAGAAGGTTAATAAATAAAGCAAAAAATATTAATTTAAAAAACAGGTCTGCTATTATTTTAATAAACAGACCTGTTTTTTTATTCTTTTCTTGATTCTCTTACTTCGTCTTACTCTGCTTTCCAGACATCTGTACACCCATAACATTTACATCCACTGCTTTTACAAAAAGTCCCGTTTTATCTTCTACCTCACTTTTTACTACCAATTGGATTCTTTTAGCCAGATCAATTATAGTGGAACCATATTCAACAATCACAGAGATACAAGTTGACATAGATTTTCCTTCCATTAAATCAACTTTAATCCCCTCTTCTATCTCTTTTACACCTAGCAGTGTCCCAAATCCACTTTTAGAATGGGTAACCAAACCGGCAACACCAGAAATATTGCTAACTACTCTACTTACGATAGTTGCTAAAACTTCAGGAAGAATGTTAATTTCTCCTAAATTATCTTTGATAATTTTTTCTTTTTTCCCCGAGTTTTCTTGTGGAGGTAGATCTGCTTTTTTTTCAACTTTTTCTACCGGTGGTTGAACTCTCTCTTTTTTTATTTTCTCTTTATTAACTTTCTTAGCATCTATTTCTTGATCTTGCATAATAATTACTCCTTAATATTTATGTAAAATAACTCCCTATATACAATGTTTCAAGAATAGCTTATGAACTGGGAGTAACTAAAAATTTAATTGCAGTTCTCTCGTCACCATTAATTTCAACATCGACAAAAGCCGGGATACAAACTAAATCAACTCCACTTGTTGCTGTATATCCCCTAGCAATGGCAATGGCTTTAATCGCTTGGTTAACGGCACCTGCCCCTATTGCTTGTAATTCGACCTTACCTTTTTCTCTTATTACTCCTGCTAATGCACCGGCAACTGCTTTTGGATTTGATTTTGAAGAAACCTTTAACAATTCCATTTAGAACCTCCTATATCTATATACTAGCAACTATTCTCCTAATGTTGTAATTATCGTTACTTCTTATTTTATATAACTTTTATTTTGTATAGATATCTCTTAGAGCAATGAATTTTAAACTCTCATACACCTCCTTCAAAATTACCAACAAATAACGAATCATTAAATCCTAATAGCTACTTTTTCTATTAATTATTATAACAAATTTGTCTCATAAATGAAATTAGATTGTATTTCTCATATTTAACAGTTATAATTTGAAATTTTTTATTAACATCTTTATCTGTTGATATTGTCGGTTGTTCATATAAGGAGAGCAATAAGGCATTAAAGCATCATTATGCCATAAAGGATCAACTGGTTCTTGCCAGCCATACTCTCTAATAATATTTTTCCACATTTTTGTTCCAGGAATAGGAGAATATTTTGCCAGGTATGGTTTAATACCATTATCTAGCACTAAACGAATTGAATCAATAATACTTTGTACGTTCTGTTCTGGTAAGCCAATTAACAAATAAGCTCGAATCTGTTCTGGAGAAAACCCTTCTTGTAATAAAATCTTAACCGCCTTTATAAAAGAAGCATTATCCACTTTATTACCTGTCTTCTTTTGTAATTTTGGATCAGTTGTTTCTAGCCCCAGCCATATCTTCTTAAATCCACATTCCAGCATTAATTGGGCGATTGGTTGGGTAATTAATCCAGCGTGTAAGGCATTAGGGGTATAAAAATTAATGTTTAAATCTCTCTTTTTTATTTCTTTCAATAGAGGTATAAAGTATTTTTCTGCCTTTACCAATAAAGCATCATCATAAAAAACAAAATTATTAATTCTTTTTAATCTTTTCCAGTAAATTATTTCATTTACAACCTGATCTGCTTTTCGGAATTCAAGCTTAGAATTAATTAAATAAGAGGCGCAATAACTACATCTAAATGGACAACCCCTTGAAGTCATCAAACAAATATAATCAAGCATGGGATATAAATCCCATGCCGGATAAGGATAATAATTTAGATTTTGATAGTCATTATTCTTTGAATCATGCTGGCTGATGGAATGACCTGTTATATTTTGTAACAATTGCAATAATGTATCCAATTGAACATTTTTAAGAATATAATCAGCCTTGGAAAAATTTACTGCATGCTGATAACATAGCGTAGTATAGATACCTCCCAAGATGATAGGACAATCGGGATAATATTTTTTTACTAGCTCAATAGTCCTAAAAACACCAGGATACCAGTAAGTCATTATGGATGTTATTAAAACAGCATCTGGTTTAGAATAATATTGTATTTTTTCCTGAAAAATTGATTCAGTAATACCATAACGACAATAGTTTCTGGGAATGTGTTTCAAGGATTCTGGTTTTGTTATTTTTTCTTTATAAAATGGTCCTCTTCCATCAAGATTATGTTTTGCTAAAACATAGTCCGATTTCTTCAGTAAACCTGGTTCAAAACGATCCATACAATCAATATAATCTATATGATAGTCCTTTTCCCTTAATATAGCTGCAACATAAAGCAATCCTAATGGTTTAGACCAGAAATCATAAGCAGTAAAATCGTATATCCATGGATTTATTAAAAGCAATTTAATTTTTTTTCTGACTCTACTCACTTCTGAACTTCTTTATTTTCATAATACTCTATTTATATCATAACATTCATCTTGAGATACCCAATATTTCAGACTTCTTAGAATGAAACCAACCTTGTTGTCCGATTATCCAGGAGGAATCTCTTTTAAGATTTATTTATATTGAACAGCTCAGGTTGACAAAAGTAGGAAAAGGGTATACAATTCCCAAGACAGTAAATATCTTCTATTATGATGTAAATTAATAATATATATGATAATAATATATAATTTTACCAGAAAGATTAGACTATACTAATAAAATAGGAAGATGTTTAACTATATTTTTACATTGTATTTTGGAAAAATTTGAATTTTTGTTACAATATATAGTTGATAGTATCAGAATTTTAGAAAAATTGCGATACTATTAACTTTTCTTTTTTAGAAACAATATATGCTAACAAGATTATTAGGTAAATATTCATAGAAAATCCAAATGGATTAAAAAATAGATATAAGGTACTGCTAAATATTAAACTTGATATTAATTTAAGGGATTCTCAGGGGGCCCCTTGAATATCCTAAATCTTTAACAATTACTGCAAAAAGATATCAGAGTATTGTAATTAACACTCTGATGTTAATAAATTGAGAACCTAAATAATAAATGATTTCTCTTTTTAACGTTAAAAATAAATTTTGAGCAAAAGTTGTTTTTGCTCAGGAGGAAATGCTTTTGAAAGTTATAATTATTGGAGCAGGCAAAGTTGGTATCCAAATTGCTCAGACTCTTTCAGCAGAAAATCATGATGTAACTATTATAGACAAACGTGAAGATATCAGACAGGATCTGGATAGTAATCTGGATATCATGACCATTATTGGAAACGGCGCTAATGTAAGAATTCTGGAACAAGCAGGAATAAAAGAAGCAGATATGCTTATTGCAGTAACCAGGATAGATGAGGTCAATATGGTTGCTTGTATGACAGCAAAACAATTTAATGTTGCTAAAACTATTGCCCGCATCAGAAATACTGAATATATGTACAGCAACTCACTTTCCAAGGAAAAATTAGGTATTGATTATGTTATTAATCCTGAAAGAGCAACAGCTAAAGAAATAGTAAGATTATTAAAAACTCCTTCCAATGTCTGCGAAGCTCAGGATTTTGCTGGTGGAAAAATTTCTTTATTTGGCTTAAAAATTGAAGAGGATTGCCATTTTGCTAATAAAAAAATAAGAGATATTAGTTTTGGGCGTCATACCCTGATGGCAGCTATCTTTAGAGAGGATAACCTAATAATTCCTACGGGTAATGATGAAATTTTTATAGGAGATACTGTATATTTATTAATCAGGAAAGAAAATTACTCTGATTTGGAACTGTTGTGTAATAAGAAATCCGGCGTTTTACAAAATGTTCTTATCTTTGGTGGAAGTAACATTGGTATTCAGGTTGCTTCTCTATTAAATAAAATTGGTATCAAAACAAAATTAATCGAAATGAATAAGCAAAAAAGCGAAACAATATCAGAATTATTACCTCAAACATTGGTTATTAATGGAGACGGTACCAATATAGAACTTCTAAAGGAAGAAGGAATTGAAAAAACTGATGGATTTGTTGCAGTTACCGGTTATGATGAAGAGAATCTACTGGTATCACTACTGGCAAAACATCTTGGGACAAAAAAGGTTATTGCCAAAATTAGCAGAACTAATTACATTCCTATTTTAGAAAAAATAGGTATAGATGCAGTTGTCAACCCTCGTCTAACAACTGCTTCCGCCATATTACGTTTCCTGAAACGTGGTGAACTTATCACCCTCACCTTACTCAAAGAAGGAGAAATTGAGGTAGCAGAATTAATTGCCCAACCAGATAGTAAAATCAATGATAAACCTTTAAAATCAATTGATTTTCCAAAAAATTCCATTATTGGGGCAATTATTAGAAAAGAAGAGGTAATTATTCCTCATGGAGATGATTTTATCAAAGCAGGGGATAAGGTCATTGTATTTACTAAAACAACAGAAATTAATAAGATAGAACAGCTTTTTTTATGAAGTGGGGAAATTTAATTCATTGAAATATAGCATTGTATTCAATACTCTCGGTATATTAATATTTTTCCTGGGTTTAAGTATGATCTTTCCTCTGTTCTATGCCCTTTATTACCAAGAAGAGGTAGCTATATATGCCTTCTTGTCCTCAATAATAATAACTTCCCTCTCCGGATTGTTCTTACACTTTAATTTCAAAACTGAAGATGGAATAGGAAGAAAAGAGGGCTTTGCTATTGCTACACTGGGATGGATAATTGCAGCAACATTTGGATCATTTCCCTTTCTTTTTAGCGGGACATTAACTAATTTTATTGATGCCTATTTTGAATCAATGTCAGGCTTCACTACCACCGGGGCAACGGTTCTTCAATATATCGAAGGAAATCCGCTTTCTGTTCTATTTTGGAGGAATCAAATACAATGGATAGGAGGAATGGGAATTATTGTATTGGTTGTGGCAATCTTACCTGCATTAGGTGTAGGAGGTATGCAATTATTCAAATTAGAGGTCCCCGGACCAGAACCAGATAAGTTGAAACCACGTATCAAAGAAACAGCAAAGTTATTATATCTGGTTTATATCATTATCTCTGGTCTCCAGGTTGTTTGTCTTTACCTAACCGGAATGTCTTTATATGATGCAATTACGCATATGTTTGGCACCATGGCTACAGGAGGTTTTACACCTAAAAATCTAAGTGTTGGTCACTATAACAATCCTACCTACGATATGATAATGACTTTTTTCATGCTCATAGCAGGCGCAAATTTTACCCTGCACTACAAAGTATTGCATGGTAATTTAAAAAGTTTATTTAAAGATAGAGAATTCCTTTTTTATTTAGGAGTAATTTTTATATCCATTTTTATCATTACTACCCAATTACATCTTTATATTTATAAATCAATATTAACTGCCCTCCGTTATGCTTCATTTCAGGTTGTTTCTATAGTAACTACAACTGGTTTTGCCACCACTGATTTCGATCAATGGCCAACTCTCTCAAAGAGTATTTTAATTATTTTAATGTTTATCGGAGGTTGTGCTGGTTCCACCGGTGGTGCTATCAAAAATATTCGGATTCTCATTTTATTAAAAAAGGTTGGTCGAGAGTTTCAAAGAATTCTTCATCCACATGCTATCACCCCTATTTATGTTGGTAATAAAAAAATTTCAGATGAGGTAGCAAGCAATGTTACTTCTTTTTTTCTGTTATATATTATGATATTTGTCTTCAGTTCCCTGGTTATGTCAGCTTTGGGCTTGGACCTGGTCAGTGCTATGACTTCAGTTGCAGCTACTCTGGGTAATGTCGGACCAGGATTAGGATTAGTCGGGCCTACCCAAAACTATGCCTTTATACCACCTTTAGGTAAAATTCTGTTAAGTTTATGCATGCTATTAGGGCGATTAGAAATTTATACCGTCTTTATCCTACTTATTCCTGAATTCTGGAAGAGCTAACTTGTTGGACTATTTTTAGCTGGTAAATACATTCTATTTTAACACTAAAATTTGTTGTGGATTTTATCAATTTTATAGTATAATATTATTGCTTAATCATTATACTAATCTAGATATCACAATTTTTAAGGATCTAATTTGAAGAAATTAATATTATGGGTATCTTATAAGAATAGTAATTCTTTAAAAAATAATTTTTCTTTTTTAAATCTTACTAATCGATTATCTTCATATTGCTGGCAATACTACTTCTATTAATTTGCTTTACAATAGCTTTTCCTTTATTTCCCTAACAATTGTTCATTTGCTGTCCTATATTAATCTAAATAAGGGGAGTGATTCTATTGCCAAAAAAGATTTTGTTTGTCTATAATCAAGTAAGTAAAAAATATAAATATGGTTTGTTTCGAGAATGTACCTTGGATACTGATGTACAGGCTATTCGTGAAGCATTGATGAAAACAAAATGTAATATTTTATCACTAGATCTTTATAATCCGGAACAACTAGATAGTTTTATTATGGATAACTATCCCATTGATTTTGCCTTTGTCCTGGCGGAAGGTTTTAAAGATTACCCCCATACTTTGTATAATGGCTATGGTGCTGCTCAAGTTCGAGAACAATTAAAAACTCATAATATTCCCTCCAGCCATGCCAGTATTGAAAGTATGGAAATATGTCGAAATAAAGACTTTACCTATCAAAAATTACAGGAATATAGTATTCCAGTTCCCAAACATTTTGTGTTTGATCTTCATAACCGCTTTCGAAAAAAACAGCTATTACGGGAGATTGAACGCATAGGATACCCCTTAATGATTAAACCGGCAGGTGGGGGAGATAGCATAGGAATCACTCCAAAATCAGTTGTTCATAATCTGACTGAACTAAAGCACAAAATTGAATATTTAAAAAGGACATTGGGTCTAGAAAAAATAATTATTGAACAATATCTACCAGGACAGGAATTTACAGTTGGAGTATTGGGTGGTGAAACTAAATATGTCTTACCCATTATCGCTTTTCCGGAAAACTGGGGAATTCGTTATACCAGAACAAAGAACAAAGAATATAGAATGCAAAACCAGTTTAAAATAATTGGACACAAACATATTTTGTTCTCCCCTCTAGTTGACATCTCGGTAAAAAGTTTCCTGGCGGTCAAAGCTAATGATATCATTCGCCTGGACATTAAAAAAGACCAGGAAGACAATCTTTATGTTATTGATATAAATGGTACTCCCTCTCTTTCGGTACATGGATCTGTAACTTTTATGGCTAGTAAAGTAGGATTATCCCATAGTCAGCTAATTAAGATTGTCTTTTATGAGAGTATGGTAAGAAATAATCTAGTTCCTAGCCAGTATCTGGAAGAACTAATTACTCCTCTTAAAGAAAGATTATATCCCCATGCGGGTGACCAATTAATTGAAGTATTTTCAGAAGATACAGGATATAGTTGATATTTAATATTCAGATTAAAATATACTGCTTGAAGTATATTCAAATACCATTAACCAATCATTTTTTCTGGTAACCAGGTAATAATCTGTGGGAATACAATACAAAGTATCAGACAAAATATTATCAAGATTATAAAAGGAACCACTCCTTTTATGATATCAGCCATAGTAACACCTAATTCTTTGGGAGCAGTCCCTCGACAGACAAAGATAGACATCGCCATAGGTGGTGTTTGAAATGCCATTTGCAAGTTAATACAAATCATCATCGCAGCCCATAAAGGATCAAATCCCAATTTTAGAAGTATAGGTGAGAAAACTGGAACAATAATAAAAACTATACCTATCCACTCGATAAACATCCCTAAAACAAATACAATCAACATAACCATGGCAAACGCCCCCCACCTCCCACCAGGTACAGCCATAATCAAATTGGTAACCACTCCTCCACAGCCTGCACTCATAAATACCCCTACAAAAGCATAACTTAAGCCTGCAATTAGAAGAACAAATGCACTAACTCGTAGCACTTCCATGGCACTATGCTTAATTAAGTTCCAGGTAAACTTTCGGTAAAGAATAGCTAAGATTACTACTGCTAAACTTCCCATCGCTGCAGCCTCAGTAGGAGGAGCAATGCCGGTATAAATAGTTCCTAATACTGCTATGATAATTAACAAAGTAGGAGCTACAGCCTTTAACAGTTTTAGTGTTTTTTCTCTATATGATATTTTATGTCTTTCTTCTTCAGGAATAGGTGGTCCTAATTTTGGATTTAATGCACAGCGAATGGTTATATATGTAATATATAAACCGGAAAGAATGAGACCAGGGAAAATTGCTCCCATAAACATTTTACCAACTGATACACCAGCTTGGGGACCATACACCACCAACATAATACTTGGAGGTATAAGTATACCCAGGGTACCAGCAGCAACAATTGAGCCAGTAGCTATAGACTTATCATAACCTCTCTTAATCATTGGAGCCAGAGCAATAAGTGTTAATATAGTTACAGAAGCAGTGATAGTCCCTAAACAGGCTGCAAGGAGTGTGCCTACTATAATAGTAACTACAGCTAATCCACCTTTGAATCCACTTAGCCATTCATACAATGCATTATATAAATCCTCAGCTATTCCTGAATTTTCAAGTATCACTCCCATAAAAGTAAACAGAGGTACAGCTAAATAAGGATAATTTAGGGTTAATTCATAAAGCCTTGAATAAAGTATATTGAAGGTAATTTTAGGTCCAAATATTATAGTGCCAACCAAAAAAGCCACACTACCTATTACCAGGCCAATAGGAAAACCAGTTAAGACTAAAGTTAAAACTCCTCCTAACATTAAGACAGTAATCATTTCTGGACTAAGTGCTATCAAGTGGTTCACCTCTTATTATAAAATATATATCTCTAATAAAGTTCGCTACACCCTGTAGCAACAATATTAATATTCCTAGAGTAAAAACGGTTCTATAGGGAGCTGCAGGTGGATACCAGAAGGTGGAAATCATCTTTTCATTAATTCTCCATGCCCTAATTGCCCAGTTTATTGACACAGTGAGTAAAGCAATAACTATAGGGAAAAAAAGGAATAGAGAAGAAATAACATTCATTAATGCTTGCTTTTTTGGTGATAACTTTCGATAGAATAAATCTACTCTAGTATGAGAATCACATAAATAATCATAAGCCCATCCCAGAACATATAGTATACCGCCGGATATACATAAAGTATCATAAGCCCAAATGGTAGGCGCATTAAAGAAATGTCTGGAAATGGTATCATATGCGCCTACCAGAACAAGGAGCCAGGCAAACCATTTTGCCCCGGATGCGGCTAATTTACTTATTGAATCAATAGCAATTAGTATCTTTTTTAAGGTCAGCATTTAATTGTAAACTCCTTGTTATTTATTAATAATATTATTTATTAGAGTAAGCCTGCCAATATTTGTTCATAGATTCTAGAATATCACAATATACTTGGTCTTCTTTTGCTGCTTTTTCTTCGTAATATTTTTTTGCTTCAGTAGACAATGCTTCTTCTACTTCTGGAGGAAGTTTATAAACTGTACAGCCATATTCTTTAAATTTATCAAGTGCTAAAATAGATTGATAAACTAAATATTCATGCTGGGCTTGAGTCCACTTATCAATTAAATCTTGTACTAACCGCTTGAGATCATCCGGAAGTTTTTCCCAGGAATCCTTATTCACAAAGAAGCACTGGGGATCACTTGGAGCGCGGGAAGGAGAAAGAATTACATATTCAGCAATTTCATTGAAATGCATATCCCAGTTAGAAGCTAGTGTGGAATATTCAAAGGCATCAATAGTGCCTCTCTGCATCGCTTCATAAAGTTCACCACCTGGTAAAAATACTACAGAAGCTCCCATTCTATTTAAAACTTCTCCTGCGTCACCAGAGGCACGAATCTTCAAACCTTTTATATCCCCTGCAGTCTTTATTTCTCTCTTAGAATGGAGGAAAACTTCTTCTGGTAGAGGGGATAAAGCTCCGGGGAAGGTCAGGACATTAAATCCTTCCATCATTTTGTTCATTAATTCTGCACCACCAGCATAATTAAACCAAGTTCGCAATGCCTCTCCAGGAAGCCCACCTGGCCTTGAGCTAATTAATCCGGCTGAAGGCCACTTATCTAAATTGTACATAGGACAGGTATAACACATATCTAATACGCCTTCGCTAACTCCATTAAGTTCTTGTGTTGCGGGGATAACCGAACCACCCACAAAAGCTTGAACTTCTAATCTACCTCCACTGGCTATCGTAATTGCTTCACATAGTTTATCATGATAAATTTGAGATGGATCGGTAGCAGGGCCATGACCGGAAGATTTCCAAATAATCTTATCCTGCGCTAAAGCATTAATTGAGCCTATAATTAGAAAAGCAACTACCAAGAAAACAAATATTAACATTTTATTATTAAACTTCAACATCATTAACCTCCTAATATTTAAATACTATTCTATTATTTTCATAAAAATATAGTCTTTTAATCACCTCCCTTTTGAATTTTTTCAGTAACTTTTTCTTGTTAATAAGAGCAGTAAACGATAATAGAATGAATTACTTGGAATTGCTAAAATATAAATACTTTCTTTCAATTGTAATTCTGTAACGTTGTTATATTAAACAAGGGATTAATGTGAGGTTATTTTTGCTATAACTGTAGTTTATTTGAAACAATTTATTTTCCACAATGTTTTTGTTCTTGAAACTATGTAATTAATAAAAGTTCATTTATTTATTATCTATAACTCAATTTATTCTCTTATTAATATTTTACCATTTTTTCTTAGAAAAGCTGAAATTGTTTTACTCAATAGTTCAATTTTCTTCAATTTAGAAAATTCTAAGCTCATTGAAGGATTCTCTGGTTTGATTAGATAATCAATTCCATGTTCTTTTACTATCCAGCCAGAATTATCTATTAATGCACTGATTGATACTACTGGTATGCTATATTTTTTTGCTATTCTGGCTACCCCAATAGGAGTTTTACCATAAATCGTAGAACCATTTATTTCACCCTCGCCAGTAATCACTAAATTTGCATCTTTTAACTTTTGCTCCAGATGAACAGTATCTATAACTATATCTATACCGGGTTTTAGTTCTGCATCTAAAAAAGCCATTAATCCAGCACCCAATCCTCCTGCAGCTCCGGCACCTGGAATATTCTTTATATCTTTGCCTAAATCACGTTTAATAACATCAGCAAGATGGTATAACGCTTCATCGAGAATCTTAACCATCTCTCCTGTTGCGCCTTTTTGAGGACCATATATGTTGGAAGCACCGGTAGGACCACATAAAGGATTTTGAACATCAGAAGCTACCAGGAAGCTGGTTTCTTTTACTCGATGATCAATCTCAGAAAGATCAATCCGATTTAAATAAGATAGCTGTACTCCTCCAAATCCTATTTCCTTATCATTCTCATCAAGTAAATGTATTCCTAATGCCTGTAACATTCCTGCTCCTCCGTCATTGGTAGCGCTTCCTCCAATACCGATAATCATCTTATGGCATCCATAATCAAGTGCACTCTTGATTAATTGACCCGTACCAAAGGTTGTAGTAATTAAGGGATTTTTTCTCTCGGAGGGAACAAGAGGAAGCCCGGAGGCAGAAGCCATTTCAATTACAGCAGTTACCTCGTCACCAAGGATACCAAAGTTGGCTAACACAGGTTCACCAAGAGGTCCTATTACTTCTTGTTGATATATCTTTCCCTGAGTGGCATTTACTAAACATTCAACGGTACCTTCTCCTCCATCGGCCATTGGTACCTTCTCCGCTATGGCAGCTGGATAAACCTGTTTTACACCTTGCGCTATCGCTTCTGAAACTTCAATAGCGCTTAAACTACCTTTAAAGGAATCAGGGGCAATAACAATCTTCATTAATTTTTTACTTTCCTTTTACTGACTTATAAATTAACAAAAATATAAATTTTTATTAGTACCTTTAATAATTGTAGATATTATGTAGAATTTTATCATTAGATAATATGACAAAATTATCCCTATATTTTTGCAAATTATTTGTAGGTATATACAAATTATAAAAAAATATAACTGGATTAAATTCTATTCTTCTTGAAAATGCTTCATCTTCAGTGCTATATACAATTGAATAGCCTCATTAAACTTACGCGGATCTAAACCGGTGGCATGTCTAATCTTTTCTAAACGATAAAGAAGTGTATTACGATGAACAAAAATAGCTTTACTTGTGTTAGTTATACTCAGATTATTTTCAAAAAAAACCTGAAGGGTATCCCAAAAAATAGCTTTTAGCTCTTTTCTTTTATTATTTATATCTTTTTTAAAAATATTTTTAATATAATTATTTCTTATTTCTGGATTAAGTTCTGCACATAATCGATAAATACCTAAATCAGCAATATGGTGAATACCAATTTTACTATTTACCTTATCTCCTATTTCAATAGCACGACAGGCTTCTTGATAGGAATGCATTATACCTTTAATGCCAGGATGATATTCTCCCATACCAATTGAAGCAACAAATTTTCGCTGGATTAAAATTGCCTCCTTTATCTGATTACTTATTTTTATTAATTTAGCTCTAATAATTTCTGGCTTATTACCAATATTGATGGTTTTAAGGACTACAAAGCGATCTCCTCCGACATAAGACACAATATCCTGAGGTTGATGTTGAAAAAGATCTCGGATTGTCCTTAAAATATCATTCTTTAATCTCTGCAAATAAATTTCACCTTCTTTTAATCCACTATGATCTCTTATGCTATTACGAGTTGTTTTTTCAAAACGATAGATATTTACTGAAAGTGCAACTCTGGGAATGGTAATATCATAGCCAACAATATTACCTCTGGCAATAAATAAATCCTTATCATTTCCTACTCTACCTGAAATTAGGTCGTGAATAAAATTCTCCTTAGCCTGACTCTCTAAGGCAATCTCTTTCAATAGAAATTCCTGTTGCAACATCATCTCAACAGCCATCTTGATAATCTCTCCAAAAGGACCAACTTCATCAGGATTACCAGTGATACCTACCACACCAATAATCTCATTATTATCCTCTATAGGCAAATTGACCCCCGGTTTAACACCAACTAAATGATTTTCATTTTCCGGATAAATAAACATTTTTTCCTTATTCTTAATAACCAGGGCTGCGCCTTCGTGATATTGATTTAGTCGACTTCTATCCCCAGTTCCGATAATAAATCCATTTTCATCCATGATGTTGATATTCTTCCCAATAATACTTATTGTCCGATCAACAATCTGTTGGGCTAAATCGTGAGTAATTTTCATAAAAATATCCTCCTGAATAGTTACTTGGCCTCTCATGGTAGATATTTCGAAAGATATTCTAATCTTTTAGATAAATCCTATCCTTAATTATTTCAATTTTACCCTGGGCAAATAATTGAATAGCTCTTGGTAAAAGTTGATGTTCATATTTCAATATTCTCCGGGAGAGGGATTCCTCATCATCAAATTGTTTTACTTCCACCGCTTTTTGCAAAATGATTGGTCCACTATCAACTCCTTCATCAACAAAATGCACTGTGCAGCCGCTTACTTTAACACCATATTCCAGTGCTTGCCTCTGAGCATGCAATCCCGGAAAAGCTGGTAATAAAGCAGGATGAATATTTATAATACGGTAATGATATTTTTTAACAAAACTAGGACTCAATAAACGCATATATCCTGCCAGAACTATAAGATCAATTTTATTACTATCAAGATGCTTTATGATTTCCTGCTCATATTCCTCTTTACTGCTAAACATTTTATAATGTACAACCTGGATTTTGATATTATTTTTTTTCGCTCTCTGTAAGGCATAAGCCCTGGGATTATCACATAGAACTAATTTTATTTCCCCATTAATTCTGCCTTTCTTTATGGCATTAATAATAGCCTGGAGATTACTTCCTCTCCCTGAAACCAAAACCGCAATACTAATCATAATTTCTTATTTCCTTGATTAATAATTAATAATATTTATATCATAATATTCTACTACACCTAAACTAATACCCATATAAGTCCAATTACAATGATCATTACTAATTAGTGTCTAATAAGTTATCTTAATCTCTGCTTTTTATTTTTAACTTAATATGGACAATACTCTAAAGGAAGTAGATAAGTAAAAGTTCCTTTAATAGGTGAATTATATTAACGATTATTAAATCCTTAATTTCAAGTTATATAGATTGCCATGTCCTTTTTGGTCTTCTTTATTACCATACCTATAATATATGCTGACTCTTGTAGTTGATGTAATCTATTCAATATAGCTTTCTGATCTTCTGGAGCTACTACTATGACCATTCCTATACCCATATTAAAAGTATGGAACATTTCTGAAATAGCAATCTTCCCCTTCTCCTGAATTAATTTAAAAATAGGTGGGATAGGCCAATTACTTTGAAATATGCGAACAGCAACATCTCCGGGCAGGATACGGGGAATATTATCAAGGAAACCGCCTCCGGTAATATGGGCGATACCTTTAATTTGAAATTCTTTTAAC
>JAQUNC010000028.1 GCA_028717805.1 Atribacterota bacterium | reverse complement strand
AATTATAACATGAATGTCAAGTATTATTATTAATAGTGTTATTGGTTAGTTTATATTTCCTTTATTTCCTTTAATAAATCATATAATACATTCAGCCTTTCACTGATTATCTCATCATCTTTATGCAGGCAATCGTCAAATAAATTTAGGTCAGTTTCAATATACTCATTATCGGTGCATACGGCAACATTCATAGCGCCTCCCTGTAAACCTATTCTATCCAGTAAAGGATAGTTAGAATAACTTTTTTCGTTTTTACGATATCTTTCCAGAAAGATTTTTCTTGTTTTGCAAATCAAGATTGCTAAATCAAGCACCCTATGTAAGGGCATCTCTTCTGATTGTCTGGACCACTTTTCTCCTGTATGCCGCCATATTTTAGCAGATATTTCCAGATTTCCCCTATCATTCCATTGAGCCAGTCCCAGGGATAATCCCTTGGTATCAGAATTATTTGCTCTTCTTCCATCTATCATGTCATATTCTTCTGAAACAATAACTGGTTTGTGCTTTAATTCAGTCGGTATCTTCATAATATTTCCTCCCATTTTTTAGTAAAAGACTAATGTAGTAGTTTACTACATACCATAATCTGTGTCAAGTATTAAATCTTTTTTAGGTTATGGAATTTCCTTCAAGATAGAGTTATGTTTGCTCTTTGTTTGGCAGGTTATAATTCAGATTCAGTAAACATAATCTGTGATGAATATGTTGTTTATATATCTGCTGGTAAAATATTATCAACATTTATAGTATATTTTCTAAACAATTTAATTTAATTTCTAGAGACAATTCATATTTTAAAATGCTTCTCTTTTTCTTCCAGCACTGTAAGAATAAAACTTTTCATTTCCCTTGGTATTTGTTCAATTTGCCATTGGCGCTCAACATCTACCAATTTGCCCGTGAATTTTATAGCCCTTCGGGCATATAATGCTGCCCCTATTGAATGGTCAGCCATATGTGCAGTTGCAACTGCATGTCCAATAGAACGGGCTACTGCTCTTGCAACCGGATCAGAAGATTCCCGTGCTACAGTATGCGCATTTGCGGAAGCTTTTCTAGCATCACCTGTTGTTGCTTTACCTTCTTCCCATTCTTTAGCAACAAACAAAGCCTGAATCAATCTCTGATCAATATTTCCTTTAATAAGTGATAAGACATGTTCCGAACATGTGCTAGCCCATTCAATTATTTTTCGATGCTGGTCTTCAGTAAGCATCCCTCCTCTATCTAACGTTATAAATCTATTATCCCGCATACAATTCCTTTACTCACATAAGACATCTTTTCAACACCGTCAAAACCTTTAAAGCCTTCCTGGCTTTCATATAACAGGAATGTTGTCCTCAGTAATCCATATCTGATTAACCGAACTTATGGATTATCTTCTACTACAAGCCAGGAAACTATCTTTTTCTCTAAATAAGATTCCCAGTTAATCATAGTTAATCCTTCAATAAATCAGAATATTTTCAATATTATTTCTTGCTGATTTTTTTATTGACCTTAATTTGCTTCTTCAGAATACCGGAAAATATTTTCAATTTATACTGCCCCTCTTCTAACAGATATTGGTCATAAAGATTATTCATATCTACCTGGTTTATAGTTAAGTTATTTTCTTTAAAAATATTCAGCCAGGTGTTATAGGGATACAGTCCAAGAGTATGAACCTCGTTGTAAATTTTCAGTTTACCATTCTGACGAATCAGGTAAATTATTGCTGCCTCATAGGTTGTTTCTGACACAATATAATTATTTTCAAATACCGTAACATGGATATCTTCCTTCTCACCAGAATAGGCAAAATTATTGTTCTGAAAATCTTCTTTAATATGAGTGGTTACCAGAAAGGCGCCATCGGTTTTTAAATGATAGACTGTATTACTGATAACCTCTTTCAGGTCAGCAAGGGTTACCATATACATAATAGAATCCGGGATAATGACTATATCAAATTTCCGGTTGAGACTAACCACTCGCATATCTCCTTTGATATATTTCACTTGCGGATTCCTCTCTCTGGCTATTTTCAGCATTCCCTCACTTATATCTACTCCGGTAATTTGAAAGTATCTTTTAAAATGATAGTCATGCGCTCCTGCACCGCAACCTAGATGGAGCATTGTGGTAGGTTGTTTGCTCATTTCTTTTGATAATATTTTATTCAAAATCTTGATATAAAATGATGTCTCTTCCCGGTAGATATCAGGGGGAGCTAAGATTGTATCAGTCCAGGCAAGTTCATTATATGCTTTCCATTTCATTTTTATTACAGCCTTCTTTATCGATAGCGATCTATCTGAATATTTTATGTTCCATAATTATATCAAAAAGCCATTCATTATTAAACAAGCTTTGGATTTTGTGGTTTACAATCATCTCATTTGCCTATAGTCAGGATATTTTTATCTCATTCTTGTCAATTGAATGTTCTTTGCTTCTTCCTTCTTATCTTTTGTTGATTCTTGTCATAGGTTATGATCAAAATCGGAAAAGAATAGCACAGTGAATCCAAGGTAGAAATCATTGTCTCTGCTTTTTTGGCAATCATGGGCTACTTTAAAATAGCCAGACCAATGGTAAAAATTTTTTAATTATTAGACTCAATATTCCCAACTATAGCTTGAGCCAGATCAGTAAGGGCAGTGGTTATCTCTTCCAAATCAAATATAATCCTATGTGTTGACATAAAATAATAGATATCCATTTTCTCAATATATTTAATTCCCCAATATTTAAGACATTGACGTGATAATTCTTTCAGCTTATTTATATTATCAGTATACTGACATATCTGTGGCATTAAAACTGCCCTCTGCTCTCCCATGGCATCAAATACACACACATGCAAATGACCTAATGTCCGGGCTAAATCTTGCAGAACGGACATCAGATTAGTAAATTCTTTTGACAAATAATATGAATCACTAATTATTTTTTTCTTTTTCAGTTCCTGGCTCATTTCATAACACCTTTGGGTAACCATAACTAAGTCCTCAAGCTTGGCAACAATATCAACTAAAAAATGGACGCCACGGTTAAATAAAAGATATTCTTCTAATTCTATACCTTCTAAAAAAGTACCTAGTGGTGTCTTTGCTCCAGCTTGTAAATGATTAAGTTTCTGGTGCAAACTTGCTATCCCCTTTTGGATATCTTTTAATTCCTCTCTAACCTGTTTGGCAAGCTCTGGCTTATTGTGGACATAGGCTTCAACTATTTTTTTATAAAGCTCAGGAAATATTTTTGTTAATAAGTGCATCTCTTCACGAAAGGTAATGCGATACCTTGGGGGGGCAATCACAATATTAGTTAAGGTTGCGACCATAATTCCGATTAAAGTGCTTATTACCCGTCCTGCAGTATAATACAAAGCTTCACCGGAGACCTGCACCATAACGGCTATAACTGTTAAAGATGCTAATGATATGCCCTCTTCCCACTTCAAACGGTGACAAATCCAAAGAACTATAATTACTCCAGCACCAATTGCAAACAAATTGTTCCCAAATATATAATGCAACAGCAATCCGAATAAACCGCCTACAATAGTTGCTTTTATTCTAATTAATCCCTTCTGAATTCCTACTGTAATACTGGGCTGCATACAGATAATTGCAGCCACTCCAGCTAAAAGCGGTAAAGAATAGGGTACATAATGGGATAAAAAGAGAGACAAAGTAACCGCTATACCAGTCTTTATTGTTCTTGCTCCTAAGAAAACCTGATTTTTTCGTTTTGATGACATGCATTTCACTCACTTTTTCTACATTATTTTGCTTTTTTCTTTTCTTTAATTATTATTTCTCCTAAAGTATCTATCATAACAATTTACACAATAGATCCTTCATCTGGTTTAAATATAAATGTAATAAATTATGTTACAGGGAACTGTGATACCAGTTTATGAACAAAGCAAAATTATTCCAGCTTCTCGTAGGAAGTTAGATAATATCTTCATTTCTTCTTGAGTGGTTATAATCATATAAGAAGTCTCCTCAATTATAAATGAGATTTGGGATAGAAGCAAATGAACTGCGTATTAAACTCCAATAGTGGTACAATTTAATCTGATATAAGAATTATATTTTGGAGTTGCTCAAATTTCTGTAATAAGGACTGATACTTTTCATGTATCATCTTTTGGTCAAATTTCCAGCATTCATTTAGCATTGTATCTTATTCAGCCTTAGAGAAGTATTTCTCCGATTCAGGGAAAAATAAGTCATCTTCTTTCTTAATATGTTTTGGATAAATGCTTATGTTACTCTAAAACTGCACCACTGTATTAATTGAAAAGTGGACTGCTCTTGATTATAGATATCAATTGGTAATAGACGGTGTCCAGTATTGGTTGCCATAAATATCGGTTATGCGATAGGTCATCTGATAGTCATTAATCCCAATAGATAAGTTCTCTATTTCCCACTCTCCGGTGGCAGTATATTGATTTCCCAGATAATAGGTATCATCATACTCACCTTCATAAGTATAGTAGTCACAGAGGAAATCAATCCTGTCTCCTTCGACAATCCCCAGTAAGCCTTTGGCAATAGTCTCTGTTTCCGGTTCCTGGTCATACTTGATCTGAGCGCCTAATATCAAGCCATAGGGTTCTTCATTATCAAACACGACAATAATATCAACAAGCTGATCATTTAATAATGCTGGAATTCTTCCCTTGATGGAATAGGTATCCCTAGAACGGTCATCACTCACCAGGTAATAACTAACAATATTACCGTTTAGAGCTAACCAGGTTCCATCATAATCCATGATTAAATCACCATCTTCATTGTATTCATAAATATTATCAAGACCAAGATCAATAAATCCCTCGCCATCATCAACAAAAACGTTCATCTCCATGTATTGTACCAGATCCCACTGTTTTTCAGAAAGAGATAGAACACGCTGATCCCCTTTTTCAGTAATAACTAATGCTGATGCATCAAATTGGTTCTCTTTATAAACATCAACAGATTCTTTCATCAAATCTACATCTAGCCATCCCAGTGCATCCCCAACCAGACCGGTAATATTGCTGTAATCACCACCAGATAAAAAAGAGTTGAGTAGAGTGCCCACAACATCTGCCCCAGAAATTCCACCGGCAGGTGCTGACTGGGTTTGACTGCTATTAGAAAATCCTGTCAACAATGTTTCTAACAGATTTCCGCTTCCGGTTGAAATGACTTGTCCACCAGCCATGACACTGGCAAAACTTTTAATGCATTCACTATACTCTTCACTCATATTAATTTCTTCATAAGTTTCCAACATAGAATTGAGCCTGGTAAGTCTACCGTAAGGGAAGAAAACCGAAAGTCCGTTGGCATTTGTGATATTATTGGTCGTGCGATTATATTTGATGCATCCACGCAGAGCTTCCGCAAAAGACTCTGCTTCTTCCGTTCTCAGATTTTCGGCAAAATGTATCAGGTCAATCTGGCTTATCCTAGAAGAACGTGCAAATTCCTTGGTGCCTGCACGGGCATCGGAAACAGCTTTATAATCTTTTTCTTCCACAATCATCTTATTGGTTGCATTAGCAAATTCGGCCAATACTGAGGGTATAGTACCTTTGAGCTCAGCTAAATCAACCAGGGAAAGCGTACCCTGGCTCTGGGGCACTTTTGACCTAACATCTCTGATATAATCATCAATCAGTCTTTTCCCTAATTCAATTGTGGGAATAGATGTATTCTCGGAAAGAGCAGTTATCCAACCAGTGTAATACCAACCAATACCTGGTTCTACCTCCTCCGAGGCAATCATATAATCGGCATAAGGTTCCAGAGCTATTGCTGTTTCTAAAGTTGCCATCAGGCATGCATCGAAACCTATCAAATCAAAAGTGCAACTGCTTTCTTGAACAGCTCTAGCAATTTCATCCAGAGTCATGCTATCGTTAGGATAATACTGGTCATGACCATAACCGCTTAAAGAACCACCGCCATGGTCCCACATAACTAACAGATAGCGGTTGGCCGGATAATTAGCTTTACAGTACCTAATAAAATCTGACAGTGTGGCTGGATTAACCATTGAACTTTTTCCCAGATCTTCTTCCAGCAATACAAGTCCTTCATTTATCAAGCGGTAGCGTTGATTGGTTCTGCTATCAATCACATTATTTTGCCATCTTGATGTGCCACCAGTCTCAATAATAATATTCACTTTATCTGAAATCTCTGCATTAAGCATTTCCTGTAAATCGGAGGTAGCCATTCCAGCTTGTGCTTCCAGATCAGTTCCGCACATATAAACCATCACGGTAACCGTATCTTCACCCTTACCCCTCAGAAAGACACGTTTGGCACGTGCTAGTTCCGATACTGAGGTATCAACTAGATAGGCACCTGAACTAGCATTGAAAGAATCACTAACTGGGACCTGGGTCTGGTAGCTGGTAGTACTAATACTATCAGAATCAGTCAAAAGGTCAGTTATATTACCCGGTTCACCCCCCATATTGCTAAACAGATAGTAAGCAACTAATAAAATAAAAACTATAATTCCAATGTATTTAAGGCAACCCCCGCTTGAAGAGGTGCTACCACCAGTCGGTGGATAACTTGTGCCTCCAGTACTTCCCGTTGGTCTTCCAAGTCTACCAGAATAACCACCGGAAGGCATGCCAACAGGACCACCTGTTTTACCTTTAAGTCCGCTTCCCCTCTTCTTTACACTACCTGTACCCTCACCTACCCGTTTTTGCCTTCCCACAGGACGATTACGTTTCTCCATAGGATTCTTTCCTCCATTTTGCAAATTAATTACTAAGTTTAAAATGCCAATTTAACTTACTATATTATAGCATAATGAGTATATCCTTCTTCTCTATCTTGTAGTTAAATCCACATTGATTATATCTAAATTTATTTTTTTCTCAAAGCACTCCGCTTTTTTTCTTAACTTTTTATCTTAATATATTCATTCTTCAATTTGACTATTGTTTATAACACAACAGCAAAATGCATAGAGAACATTGCCTTTAATTATTTTCAGGATAAAGATGATACTTTTTGATGAGTTAAAAAGTCTTTGATGCTAAGTGGTCTAAAACTAGTTAGCAATATTAAGTGTAGGTATTATATTCTGGATATCATATGAGGAGAACTCACCTCATTAATTCCCAATGCCATTGATATTAAAAATAGAACCAAAATATCTAATCCGCTTCGTAAAAACATTTGAAACATGGTGCCTTTAATAATAAGCCCTATAAAACTATTAAAGATAATCCAGTTAAGTCCAACAGATAAGGCAAACCTCAATGGTAAAGACCATAACTTCAAGGCATTCCCATACGACCACAAAGGATACAGAATGACATAAATACAACCCATCAATATTCCAAATAAGGCTGTCCAAACATAGCAAGGTATCGGGTATTTAGCACATTCGCTATCAATAAGACCAATTTGATAAAAGATTACTCTCCCTATAAAAAAAGCAATAGCAGTAATGGATATTATCTTAATACTTTTTATTAATCCCAGTGTTTTTATTTCTTTAACTTGAACATGACTATTTAAGGTAAAATAAGAAATAACCAGACATAGCAATAATGCTGGTATACCATCTCCAATGCCGATTAAAAATTGATATTTTACAAATTCTAAGTTCCATCTTGAAAAAGGAGAATACTTAACTATTACCTCCTGCATTCCTAGGATATACATCATGGCATATACTATTCCAAGTCGGATACCTATTTGCAGCTGTGATGCCATTACTCTTAATCCAATATATCTCACCATAATGACACAGTGAGTAAAAAGGAAAAGAAAATAGAATGTAGATATAACTGGAAAGCCAAACCATTTAACCCAAATACTGTTAAATTGCTTAACATCTAAGGAGACTGGCAGCATTGCATGAATAATTATGGCAAAAAATGTAGAAAATAAAATGGCTAAAGTGCTAATTATTATTACTCGTTTTGAACTTAGATCTTTTTCCTTCATATACAAATCTTCCTCTATCTTCTTCGAATAGTTTCTTATCAATATATTTTCACAGGCTACTCTTATGATTATCAAGAAATATTATAGGCAACGTTATATTTATTCAGAAATGCCCAATAATACTTCTTATATTTTTACTGAATTTTCATATATTTAAAACAATGTTTGCATTAAAACAAAGCAAGTAGATATCCAGACCCGACCATCAGAAAATTACTTACACTATGCATTAGTGCAGGATATACAATACTTCGGCTCTTCTGATATACTATGCCTTGAATAACTCCTAATATAAAAGCATAAAATAATTGAAAATAGTCTACTTTGATGGTAAATGGTGATAAATTCCAATTTATATGTGCTATAGAAAACAAGAGAGATGCAATAATTACCTCTATTGTTATCTCCTGCTGTATCTTAATATTATTCCTAAAAATAGATGACAATACTGTTATCGGTAACGCCCGATACAATATCTCTTCTGATGGTCCGCTTAAAAAAAGTTGAAATCCCAATGTTCCAATAATATTATTTTTATTTAAAGGGAAGTCATAGGTTGGTAACTGATGGAAAATATACATAAAAATATGGCTGGCAATGGCAATTGTTGCATAGGCAGCAGTAAATATTATTAAATATTTTATTCCTATTTTGCTTTCTCCAAAGGAAAAACCAAAGTCTATTTTAAATAGCTTACTTAATACTGCAATGATAGTTAATGCAATAAACATCTGAACAAAATGGTGTACAGAAATACTGGCAAAGATGTCATAGGGATCAAGTAATTTATAGGAAAATATATTAGCGACAGTCCATCCACCCTTACCGGAGAATATTTGGATAAGAAATAGGACAATAATTGCTATACTACCAGAAAATAATCTATAAAGTTTATTAAACTTGTATTTTTCCATATTATTTATGATGAGAATTTTTTTCTCTTTTCTCTTAATAAAAAATCATTTTCTATCTTTTAGAAAAAACAAGATTGGATCTTGTCAATCTGTCTCTGTTGACTCTATTGATTTCTATAAAATGTTTGAGTAAGAAAAAGTAGTAAAACTAATATATTGTAATCAACTTAATGATAAAACTCAAACAATATTTTTAATAAATTAGTAAATCATAAATCTTTCTAATTTTTTAAGGCTTTGTTATGATAATAGCTAATATTTCCAATGATATTTTATGGCATGATCATTAAAATATATTTCTTGATATTAACATTACGTAAAGATTTATAATATGAACTATGAAAAAGGGAAGCAATCAAATTCTCAAAAACACAAGGATTTTAAGCTAATAAATTACACAATTAAACAACTAGCTGAATTATCAGGAGTAAGTAAAAGAACGCTACGCTATTGTGACGAAATAGGATTACTCAAACCGGCTCTGCTAAATTCTTCTGGTTATCGAATCTATACTCAAAAAGAAGTAAACAAGCTACAGCAGATTCTTTTTTATAAGGTATTAGGAGTGGGCCTTAAAGCTATTCAAAAAATAATCACTTCTCCATATTTTGACGAACTTAAAGCCCTGAAAGACTATTTTATAAAGCTTTCAAAACAAAAAGAGCAATTGGAAATCCTAATTAATAATGTTAGAAAAACAATAATATCTATAGAAAGGGGCACCACAATGAATGATAGAGAAAAATTTGCAGGATTTAAAAAAATTAATAGAAGAAAATAAAGCAAAATACAGCCAAGAAATACGAGAACTTTATGAAGAGGAAATAATTGAACAATCCAATGAAAGGATAAAGAATATGATCAAGATTAAACATGAAGAAATGACTAAAATTGAACAAGAGCTAATGGAGAGCTTAAAGAAAGCTATGCGGACTGACAATCCTGCAGGGAAATTAGCACAAAAAGCAGCAGATTTACACCATCAATGGCTTTCCCTTTATTGGGGGAGTTATAACAAAGAAGCTCCTGCCAGTCTTGTCCGAATGTATGTAGTAGATGAAAGATTTTCCCATTATTATGATAAAAATCAACCTGGAACAGCACAATTTTTAAAAGATGCTGTTCTTTTCTATACCGGGATGAATGAACAGTAATAAGATTAAAAAATCTTGGCTTTTTTAAAATGAAGGAGAATTCCAGGAATATATTCACTATTAAATTGTACTTGAAGGTTTTGTTTATACTAAGAGCATATCCTATCTTATTAACTCAACAAAGAAGTAATATCAGCAATGAATTTAATAGCCCTTTTTTTTATCTGCAGTTTCAAGTTATCAGGATTGTTAAAATCTGGTTTTTCTACCAGTATTGATTCAATGATGGAATCCACTCCTGGAAGTACCTTCGAGAGCTTATATTTTTCAATATCTTTATGACTCATTCTTTCAATATAATCAGCCTGAATCTTTCTATTACTCCCCCCTAACCAAGCTTCAAATCTTCCCTGTTCATGTAAGAATACAATAGCAATTTTTAGCTTTCTATTTTTCAAATGGGAAGGGGTAAATGCGAAATAGGTCATATCCATATAGCCAAAATATAAGGAACTCACGATATAATCCGGATAATTTTTTTCCAGATAAATTTTTAAATCAGACATAAAGTTCATTATTCCCTTATAAGCTTTTTGGATATAACCTCTATTTAATTGATTCTTATATTCTCTAATTTGTTCATTTAGTGAGTTCATAAGCCTACTCCTCGTTCCAACGATATTTTTTGTTCTGTAGCAATGTATCGATGTTACAATTTAAGCATAGACCGTTATGGCAGCATATCACATCACCACACGTAGGACACTTCCACTTTTCTTCTTCCTTTTTCAGAAAACTCTTCATGCCACTATCTCTTAAAAATTTGAGATTTTCTATCATACTCATATGATATTTTGTGCGATAGCGCTTATCCAATGGTTTCAACCGTTTACAGGGGAAAGACTGACACTCATAGCAAAATCGGATACTTCCTTTTTTAAGCAATTCACACTGGTCCCCCATCCAAGTACAGTTTTTCCCTCTTGGTATACAGCCAGTACAATAGGTCTTATGAAATCCCTGTTTGTTCAGGTCTTTTTTTCTAAATTGATAGGCAATACATAAACTACAGTTCATTCCACAGGGAGCAATTAGATTTTCTTTCATAAAAAACACCGCCCTCCAACCTTTCACCATTTTATTTTCTGAAATCTACAAAAGCATCATCACTAAATCAATCAACCTTGTTTTTTCTCTAAATTTATCGGTTCGCCAATTTCTACTATATTTTTATCATAATCATAAAATCTCAAAACCCTCTGCTTCCAGGGCTGTTCCTTTATTTGGTGAATAAATTCAAAATTATGCTCTCCTAAGGTTCTCTCAATTTCTTCCAGATGTTCTTCTTCGAAGTACAATTCAAAGCTATTAGCATATCTTTTTATAGGATAATTTTTTATTAATGACTGAAAGTGTTCTTTCTGATGGATAGCAAAATCTCCTTCAAATACTATATTTGCTCCATGATCTTCTTTTACTTTTTGTTTTAATATCTCTTCGTATAAATATCTGGAACGATTAATATCTTCTACCACAATCAGTGGGCAGATATATTTCATAAAGATTTTTTGACCTCCTTTCATTAATTAATTTCAGGAAATAAATCCATTATTGCTAATAATTTTATAATCTATTATAGTGTTCTTTCAGTTCTATGTCATTAAATTAATCAAGATCTTGAATTATCATGTTTTTACCTTCTACTTTTTATTATCTAAAAATAACAATAATTTACTAATCTTAATTATTCTAAATTTTTTACTAGCTAATAACCTTTGTGATATACTAGATGAACAAGTACTATGTTTTCTTAAAATAATGCCAAATACAAATTCATTTCATTATTATGGCTAAGAAAAATAGGTTAAAAAAGGAGGGATAAAAATGGCAGTAGTAAAAGTAATTGAAATTTTGGCAGAATCAACCAAAAGTTGGGAGGATGCCACTAAAGCAGCAGTTGCAGAAGCAGCAAAGACTGTAAGGAATATACAGTCTGTTTATATTAAAAGTTTTCAGGCAGTGGTAGAAAATCATGAAGTGGTCAGATACCGTGTTGATGCTAAAATTTCATTCATTGTTGAAGAATAAACTTAATTGTATTTTTCTCAATATAAAAATAGGAGCAGGTGCGGTTCTTTCTAGCCTGCTCCTATTTTAATTTTACTTACACTATAATAAATATTGTGTAGCTCATCCTTGAATGATGACTTTAATAAATAGAAATACTCCCTGTATCTAAAATCAGGTAAATGATAAATGTTCTGAAAAATAATTAAAATAAGAGGAGTAAATTGGCTTTTTAGAATTAGTAAGAAGAAGGCAGAGCGTAAGAGCCTACCTGGAAAAATCTGTAGAACGGGAAAAAACAGATAAATGTCTTGAAGCAGCGAGACTTGATCCCTCTGCTTTAAATGTTCAACCATGGCGGTTCAAGTTCTGGGTACCTGTATTCTGGGATGGTTTGACCAAAGAGGTATCAAAGATTTATGGATATTCCAGAAGAGAAGAAGGTTGAACTTATCCTTACTATGGGATACCAGGCTTCTACAGAAATCCGCCCAAAGAAACATAAAAACGTGGATGAAATTAGAAGCTATAATAAATTGTAACACTTGCCCGATCATCCCGTTTACTTTTTAAATTATTATTTTTTCTCTTTTTTATAATTTTCTAGAGCTTTTAACACAAACCTGGCATGAGCTCCAGCTGGGCCACCACTTTAAAAAAACAGGTGGCAAATGAATGGATTTCATCTACAACCTATTTTTTGACATTTGAGAAAATGTTTTCTACCAACCTGGTAGAAATCCAATCTTCTTATCCTCAGCTACAGCCGTATATCAACAGAGAAAATATCAGTAAAAAAATAAGGTAAAATAATTTTTTTATCATTCTACTCCTCCTTATGATGTCTGCTAATCATACTATTTTTTTGAAAAAAAGTAAACCCTACAAATTGCCTCATCAAAAATATATATGAAAAAGTATCGATGCCCCAGATAAAAGTCTAAATGAAATCATTTTCATTATAGGTCAATCTCCCCTATATTGGAAGAGCAAAGTTCTTACCAATAGAGGGGAGGGTAAGGAGATGTTAACCATGAGTCAAAAGAAGGCTGTCACCAGGGAATTAAAGGATCGATACCAGAAAGCCAGAAAGAAGGAGAAGACCATCATACTGAACGAGTTTACCCGACTGACTGGTTACCATCGGTGTTATGCCAGTCAGATACTCAGCCAAAGCAAGATACTGGGTTATACGCAGCTGGCTGGACAAACGATTAAATAGGTACGAGATCATCATCAATCCAGGAGAAAAAGGAACAGATACTATGACCAGAATGTTCTACTGGCTTTAAAGAAACTCTGGCAAGAAGCTGACTACATCTGTTCCAAGAGACTGGCCCCCTTCTTGGGTGAATTCATCCCGGTACTGGAGAGGTACGGGAAAATTACACTGGATCCGAAAGTCAGGGAAAAGATCTTGACGATTAGCCCCGCCACCATCGACCGTCTGTTGGCTCCTGTCAGAAAGAAACAACAGTTTAAAGGCAGGTCTACTACTCGTCCGGTAAGCTTATTGAAGAAGAAGATTCCTATTAGTACCTTCAGTAATTGGGATGATAACAGACCCGGCTTCTTCGAGGTGGATCTGGTCAGCCATGATGGGGGAAACACCAAAGGAGACTTTATCCAGAGTTTAAATTTCACGGATATTGCGACCTGCTGGATGGAGATGACAGCCGTCAAGAATAAGACGCAATGCTGGGTCTTTGCCGGAATCAAGGAGATCAGAAAAAGGCTTCCCTTTCCCATCTTAGGCTTGGATTCAGATAACGGCATTGAATTCATCAACTGTCATCTCATCCGCTATTGCGAAGAAGAACACATTACCTTTACCCGGGCCAGACCCTACCGTAAAAATGATTCCTGCTATATTGAGCAGAAGAACTGGTCGGTCATTAGAAGGACGGTGGGTTATGGACGGTATGATACCGAAGAAGTACTTCAACTGCTCAACCAACTATATGTCTACCTCAGGCTTTATGTGAACTTCTTCCAGCCAGTCAGAAAATTAATGGAGAAAACGAGAGTCGGAAGTAAAATCAAAAAGAAACATGATGTAGCTCAAACTCCTTACCGCAGGATCTTGACCTCACCAGGTATTCCAGAGGAAATCAAGATGCAATTACAAAGACAATATGCTATGCTGAATCCAGCAGAACTCAAAAGAGAGATTAGTAAACTACAGAATCAACTTTATAAATCAAATATCTTAAAGCAGAATAGGGATCAAGAAACTGTTTTAAGTAAAAAAACTCAAAACAGTTTCGATTATATTTCTACATGAGGCACCGTATCAGCTTTCAATTAGGTTTTTAGGTGAGGCAACAGGCCCTAAAAATATTTTGAGAATGTAAAGGTATATGTTAATATTTTATAAAGACTGATATTTAAAAGATAAAATTGACATTAAGAGAACTTATTTAAGTAAAATTTGTGAAACTTCAACAATGATAGCATTTATTAAATTTCTGTTCCTGGTTTTCAATTTTCAAAAGGAATAGTACTATAATAAAACATACACTTAGCGATGAGGCATAGTTATAAAGTGTTATCCGAAACTCAAAACAAGATAATTCTAACCAAAATAATAGCTACAGCAGGAACCATACTGGTATGGATACCTATTTTATTGACAGTATTGTCCACAATCACAGGAACAATATCAAACCATATGCTGCGATTTGACTACCTAATGCCAGCAGAACTTTTCCCAATTGCCTTTATAGGTACAGCACTGCTGATCTGGGCAGCATTAAGTGTGCATTTAAAGCAAAAAAACATCGCTTGGGGATTAGGTGCAGCTATATTCTTCCTGATCAGTGCTCAAACGATTGCTGTGCTCAGTGGCCTTGCTTCAGATTCCATTAAGCCTGTCGGTTGGATCTGGGCAATAGCCTTGACCTGTATTGCCCTTTATACCCTAGCTATTATAAATATTGGCCTAGCAGGTATCTCATTAATCAGGGAAATTAACTTTATCAATAAACAATAACAATGTAGTCTTTTAAAAAATTAAGGGATATAGTGTAAAAGGTAAGAAAAAAGGCACCATCTTCTGTGGATACGCTTTTATAGCGATCCTGGAAGAAATGCCTTTTTCTGTTTCCTTACCTGTTATAGTCATAGACCTAACTGGCATTTAGCATTATCTCCAGGTGAATAGCTTCTTATTCTGGTATAAAGAGAGTTGCTTAATTACAACTATAATGGTGAATAAGGATTTTCTATTATCAAGCTAACAATATTTTCATCTTTCAATAATAGAGGCAATAGTAAACTTACTTAAATATTTCAGTCATGGTGACCTCTATTGAAGTTACTTCCCCCGGGAATACTTCTAATTCTCCTATCCAGGCTCTAAAACCATCTTTAATTATTACCATTTCATAATAGCCTGTTTTTATATCTTGCAATGTTTTAGGATAAATAGATGTTGTGGTAATATAAGTACCGTTTAAAAATATTTTTGCTTCACCTTGATTGCTCTTAATGGAGATTGAGCCATATTTCGGTTGAGACTCTAAATCAACAGAGATTCTTGAAACTTGTTCAGATGATACTGTTATTTCGCTTATCCATTCACGATAACCTGGAAGTATTAATTTAATGATATGGGAACCGACAGAAATTTGAGTTAAATTCAATGGTGTCAATCCCTCATAGTTATCATCTAAATAAATATCTGCTCCCTTGGGATTAGAATTAACCGCAATGGAACCAGTTGCCCTTTGATATTCTAAATCAGCAAAAATACGAGCTGTTTGAGAAGAAGTTATAGTAATTTCACTATTCCATTCTTGATAATCAGCTAATACTAATTTAAGTGTATGCCTGCCAACAGTGATATCCCTTAAATTAAGGGGAGTTTGGCCTTTATAGGCATTATCCAGATATACCCGGGCACCCTGGGGATTGGAGTTAACCGCAATAGAACCAACGGCTGGTTTAGCCAGGGGAACTAAATCAGCAGCAATTTTCACCGTTAGAATAGGTAAAACTGCTACAGAGCTATTCCAATCTTCATAACCAGACAGTACTAATTTTATGCTGTATTGACCTACGGGAACATCTTTTAAATTTAATGGTGTGTCGCCTTTATATTGGTTGTCTAAAAATACCCCAGCACCTGATGGATTTGAATTTATGGAGAGGGTACCATATCTTAACTGCTGAGCATAGCCGGAAAGACCTATTGTTAAACAAAGAAAAGTTATTACAAATGTTAGTGACAATATTTTTATACATTTATCGAAAAAAAGACTTTGCCTCATAGTGATACCTCCTTAAGAAATCTATTTTTCTTGGCAAAAGTAACAATAAAATTATCCTCCTCCCTTCTATCTTTAAGTTAAAGATCATTTATCATAGAACGAACAAACACTTATACTATATTATTATACACTTTTTTTATTCTACTAACACCCAAAACTATTTTGCATTTTGTCTTCTTTTCCTCTCTATTTACCTTGTTCAGTGTTATAAATATTCCCCAGGATATTTGATAATTTTTTTCACGATACATCCATACCCCTGGGATAATTAATATAGCCATAATTTGATTTACATTTAATTGATTAAGTATAAATATTCTATAGAGCCACCGATATGTTTAATAAAGAAGTTCGCAACTTTCTGAAATCAAATCAGTATTAATAACTGGATGAAGTCTTCTATTTGTAGGGATTGATTTCTTTTCCTTCAGGCTATTTGTTCAGAAACAATAGAATTTCTTGCCGACAAGTTAAAATCAGTACAGATAGAACCCCGCTGGCTACAAACGGCTGACAATACGTTCAATAGTTAAGGGGGCAGAGCCTTCATAGTGATTATTGACATTAATAAACAGGCGTATATTTTTTATGATCAAAGCACGTATCATATCTGCCAATCGATTAAGTTCTTCTTCTCTGGATTCCCATAACTAATTCCAATTACCCTGGCTTTTCTCTTCCATTACCTTTCGATCACCACCCATAAGTCTAATTACAGTAAATTTTTCAATGAGATCATGATATTTTTTATACAGGTTAAAGATAGGAGGCATGTAATATCCTTGCAAAAATACATGACTCAGATTAGAGGATTTTAAAAAAGAAAAATATTCTTTATTCAGGTAATTGAGATTTCTAATCTCTATACAATAATTTATATCAGATGGACACCTGCTCATAAACCTGGAAATTTTGTCCTGAAAAATTTTTTGACCTGGCATCTTCTTGTTATTCAGATATTCAAACTGAAAGATAAATGCAGTTAGATGATCTTTCATGGGATGCAGTAAATGGTAAAATTCAGCAAAAAGTTCATTAGAGAGAAAAAGGGGGGGGTCAGTTAAGGGCATTTTTTTGTTTTGCGAATAATAATGAGTCAGAGTAATGGAATTCTGGACTTTTACACTAAACTGAAATTGTTGGGAGACAGAGGACACATATTCCCTGATAACTTCCGGTCTGGGTAAAACAACTTTGTTACCCGGAAACAACGACCAGAACAACTGGTCAATTTCAGCTGTATCATAATGCTTAGCATATTCTGATAGATACTTATTACCAACCTCTTCTGAATAGACAATCCCTTTCCAGGAAGGATATTTCCAGTTTCAGGTTCCTATTCTAACCAGATCAGAAATTTGCCTCATAATAATATCCTTTGTCTAAAATAATTCTTTTCTGGATTCTAATTTTATCAGATAATGTTTTAAAACTGAGGCATTATTTTTTTCTTCATTCTTAGAACTAAAGAGTAAGGTAACCTGATCTTTCCTGGAATGTTCTACCAAAGTCTTCAGTATTTTCTCGTGTTTCTCCAACTCCAATAAATAACTTCTTTCAAAATCATCCCAGCTTAATTCACCTGAATGGAAAGACTTTCGTAACCAATCCGAAGGAGCGGCTTCTTTAAGCCATTGGTCTATTTTTGTCCGTTCTTTAGAAAGTCCACGGGGCCAAAGCCGATCAACAAGAACACGATATCCGTCCTGTGGTACAGGTGCTTCATAGATACGCTTTAATGCAATAGGCATTTTTTCTGTCTCCTTCAATAATTTAATATTAAACATATATGCTTCTTTTCACATCATCATATTATAATGTAAAATAGAAAACAAGTAGATATTTGTTTATTGCATTTATAAAAAGGAAAGGATAAACAGAAAAGTTAATCGAAAAAATTCAGGTTGGATCAAATCTTCAAAATATACCTGGTTAGTATATAACATCATTCCAAGACTCGATTACCCCTCTTACCGCAATATTATCCCTATCTTTATAAATCACTTGATTTGCTTTTGCTCTTATGTTATATTAACAAAAAATGAAATTAAAATATTTACTATCTCTCCGAGTTGTTTTACCTAAAGAGTAATCCATGGAAAACAACCGGCAGATATAAAAATCTCGAGGGTATGGTTAGAAATTGCCATGCCTCCCATCTTTGGAAAGGAGGGAATATGGGCATTATTAGCTCGTTTATTGCACCATTTCATATAACTCATTATTGTCACTCTTCTTTACCTTCTCCCTAGAATTCCAAATGCTATCTAATACTATCTTTAGAATAAATATCATTAAAATTTATATAAAAAATAAAATATTATTTTATCTTGAATATTAAAAACAGAAAACTAGGAGAATAAAATGGCAGTAAAAGTTGAAATAAATAATATACCTTTAGAAGTTGAGGAAGGAACAACCATTTTAAAAGCTGCTCAAAAGATAGGCATTAAGATCTCAACTCTTTGTTATTTAGAAGGACTCCAGAATCCTGGTTCTTGTCGTATGTGTGTTGTAGAAGTAGAAGGTATGGCTACTTTGCCACCCTCTTGTATAACTGAAGTAACGGAAGGTATGAAAATCAAAACAAACAGTAAAAGAGTAAGAAATGCTAGGAAGGTTCTATTAGAACTACTTTTAAGTTCACATCCCTGGGAATGTAATACCTGTGACCGAAATCAGAATTGTGAATTACAAGCATTAGCTGAAGAATATGGAATTAGAGAGGTAAGATTTCAATCTGACAAAGAAAAACTTCCTCTTGATACCAGCACCCCAGGTATAGTTAGAGACCCAAATAAATGTATTTTATGCCGTCGATGTGTTTCTGCCTGTCAGGAAGTACAAAAGGTGGCAACCTTGGCTCCCCGTTACCGTGGATTCAACACCATTATTGGTCCTGGACAAGTTGATTTATTATCAGATGCTGTTTGTGTCCAATGTGGACAATGTGCTGTCGTTTGCCCTGTAGGTGCCATTATAGAACATGATGATACTGATAAAATCTGGGAAGCTCTGGAAGATCCGAACAAATATGTCATAGTGCAAACTGCTCCGGCTATTCGCGCAGCATTGGGCGAATGTTTTGACTTACCGCCAGGTACCCTGGTTAAAGGTCGCATGGTTAATGCTTTGAGGAGATTAGGATTTAAACAGGTGTTTGATACTAATTTTGCTGCTGATCTTACTATCATAGAAGAAGGAAATGAATTGTTGACCCGCCTCAAGAAGAAGTTAGTAGATAAAGATGAAAAGGTAAAATTGCCCATGTTTACTTCCTGCTCTCCCGGTTGGATTAATTACATGGAGCATTTCTATCCTGAATTGATGGATAATGTTTCTACCTGTAAATCACCACAGCAGATGTTTGGAGCTGTTGCCAAGACCTATTTTGCTGATAAAATCGGTATAAAGAAGGAAGATATGGTAGTAGTATCAATTATGCCCTGTACTGCCAAAAAATTTGAATGTAATCGCGATGAAATGACCGACAGCGGAGTTCAGGATGTGGATTATGTCCTGACCACTCGGGAATTAGGAAAGATGATTAAACAAGCCGGCATTGACTTCGTTAACCTACCAGATGGAGAAATGGATGCTCCATTAGGTATTTCTACCGGAGCAGCAGATATTTTTGCCAATACCGGCGGGGTTATGGAAGCCGCCCTTCGTACTGCCTATGAAATTGTTACCGGCAGACCTCTGCCCTTTGATAAACTCCATGTAACCTCTATTCAAGGATTGGAGGGAGTAAAAGAGGCTCAGCTAACTATAAAAGGTGTATTACCGGAATGGAAGTTCTTAGAAGGAGTGACCTTGAAAGTTGCAGTTGCTCACGGACTTGGACATGCAAATAAAGTTATCGAGGCAATCTTAAAAGGAGAAAAAGAATATCATTTTATTGAAATAATGACTTGTCCAGGTGGTTGTATAGGCGGAGGCGGTCAACCACGTATGACCAATGATGAAGTAAGAAAAGCCAGAATTCAGGCAATCTATAAAGAAGATGAGGGACGAGAATTTAGAAAATCCCATGAAAATTCAGCCATTAAACAATTGTATGCTGAATTTTTAAAAAAACCATTGGGCGAAAAATCCCACCATCTTCTTCATACTAACTACTTTAATAAGAAAAATAAAAAAATAGTTGAAATCTTATGAAATTATAAAACAATTTAGGGTTAAAGAAATATATTAAATAAGGGGAGAAAGATGCACCAAACCAATATTAAATGGCTAACGAGGACTTCAATTTTATTAGCTATTGCCTTACTATTCCAAATGGGAGCTTTCCCTCAATTTATAACTGGTCCATTAGTAAACGCAGTGCTGTATCTGGCATCAATGATAGTCGGATGGCAAGGAGGAATTTTAATAGGTATTTTAACTCCAATTATAGCAGCAATATGGGGAATCTTGCCTCCTCCCCTTATTCCTTTAATTCCCTTTATAGCACTTGGAAATAGTGTATTAGTAATTTCATTTTTCTTATTAAAATCTAGCAATAAATTTTTAGGAATTATCATCGCATCTATAGTTAAATTCATTATACTGGTAACGGCAGTAAATTTATTGGTACAGGTTCCAGCTCCCATTGCTCAAATGATGAGTTTTCCCCAATTCGTTACTGCCTGTACAGGTGGTTTAATTGCCATTTTAATTTTATATTTCTTAAAGAATATCCATCTTTAAGTTAAACAATAATATTAAAATAGATTACCGGTTTTACATATAATCCAGGTTCTGAAATTAATAATATTTTATTCCTCCTTTATTCAGGTTTCTCTCACATACCCTATCTTTCTCTTGAAATCTCTCTACTATTAACAATAAAAAGTCTTATGGTTTATGCTAACTATTTGTTAGTCTATTTCGACATAAAGGGGTTGCAATACCCCGGCGTGACTGTTTTATCTTTTCTCTTTATTATCTCCCTGAAATAGAACATCTACTAAATTATCTAAAATTGATTTGGATAAGAAAAGAAATTGAATTATCGAGCAACGTATAAAGATGCCTTCCAAAATTAATCTAAGGCATCAACATTTTTGGTAGCCATAATACCATTGCTGGCCATAAAGTGACCAAAATCAGTACAAGCAGATTAGCTAATAAATAAGGAATAGATGCTCCAAAAACCTTTTCTACACTACATTTAGAAAGATTGGCGCAAATATATAAACAGTTACCAACCGGTGGAGTTACCAGAGCAATTGCTTGATTCACAATCATAACAACACCAAAATGTACCGGATCTATTCCTAAATTTACAACTACCGGTAAAAAAATGGGTGTTAAAATCAAGATATTAGGAGCAACATCTGAAAAAGTACCAATAATGAGCAAGATTAAATTGATGATTAATAAAATAACTACAGGATTATTAGAAATCGATAGCAGAGCAAGAGATATTCGCTGGGGCAATTGACCATAAGCCAGCAACCAACCTAAAAAAGTAGCTATAACTACAATTAACATAACTACAGCTGTCGAGCGAATAGTTTCTTTAATAGCGGGGTAAATATCTTTAATTTTAATTCTTTGAATACAAAAAATCCTAATATCAAAGCACAGAAAACAGCTAAAACAGAAGCTTCGGTCGCAGTTACTATCCCGCCAACAATACTACCAATAATGATTAAAGGCATGGTTAAGGCAAATATTCCATCTTTGAAACCAACAACAACTTCTTTAAAAGTTGGGGGATTATCTCTTTCTTTTCCATATCCCTCTTTTACAGACATATAGGCAGTAATTACCATCATGATTAAACCAACTAGAATACCAGGTATGGCTCCACCCAGAAATAGACGACCGATGGAAGTTTCTGAAGCCATTGCATACAGGATCATTGGTATACTTGGTGGTATAATAATTCCTATGGTAGACGATGTTGCAGTGATTGCTGCACTCACGCTTCGAGGATATTTTTTTTCTATCATCTCGGGAATCAGAATACTTACCATGCTGGCAAAAATATTAACATGACCTAAAGCACCTGGTAAATGTCCCAGAAGAACAACCGAAAAATTTAAAATTCTTTTTGTTATTCCTCCTTCCCTCATCAACACTCCAGCAAATATAAAAAATGGTATTGCTGTTAGCAAGAAAGAATCTGCTCTGGCAATCATTCTCAAGGTAGCCATAGAGGAAGGAAGATCCTGTATAAAGACTCCCAGTGTAGTACTAATTAAAATAGAAAAACCAATGGGACAACCTATAATTAACAACAAAGCCATAAATGCTAAAACAATCGCTAATATGAACCCTGCACTCATTTTAACCTTAACACCTCATCAATACTTATTTATCCTTATCACTCTTCATTTGTTGTTGACGATAGCCTTTTATGAAAAAACGTTGTATGATTTCAATTAATAGCAGACCAAAACAAAAGAGAACTGAACTGTAGAGATAAGCAAAAGGGAGTTTTAGACCTGAAGAGAGGGTTCTTCCTAACCTGCCTCTAATCATAATAATGGTGTAATAACTTATATAAACAACCATTATGCCTAATACCAGTTCACAAAAAATTTGTAATACTGAATTGAATCTTTTAAAAAACGTTGATTTAAAATATTCAATAGCTGCATGAACATTCTGTCTAAAGGCAATGGGTATTCCAAAAAAGACCATATATATAAATAAATATCGGATTAATTCTTCTGTCCAGCGAAAAGAAAAACCAAAAATAACATAGTATTACTGAGGTAAAAACAGTTATGAACATCGCACTGAAAAATATACTAACCACCACATCATTAATCATTTTAATGTTTCATTAAATTTATTCTTCATAAATTATTCTCTCCATTATTTTATCCACCATATTATTCTAAAAGACAGGGGAATTCTTAATATTTAATCAGTAATATCAGGAAATGGTAAATAATTTCTTTTCATTTTTAGCTGTTTTGAATTAATTCAATTAATCTTTGGATAGTAGCATCATCTTGAATGAAGTAGTCATAGACTGGCTGAGCCATTTCGATAAATGCCTGTCTTTCTTCATCAGTCGGTATATAAACCTCCATTCCCTGTTTAATGCATTCCTGCTTATACCCTTCTTCAGTTGATTCGGTAACATAGTTTGTATACATAGATGCTACCTTGGCAGCTTCAGCAATAATTCTTTGATCTTCAGCGGGAAGGCTATTCCACCAATCAAGACCTACGCAGAATGGTCCTGGATTGTATATGTAATTGACCTCGGTGAGATATTTTTGTGCTTCATAAAATTTTTCAGATACAATATTTACATAGGGATTTTCCTGTCCATCCACTACACCAGTCTTAAGAGCCATATAAAGTTCACTGTAAGCAATAGAGGTTGCACTGGCACCAAAAGCTTGCATAGTTTGTAGAATGTTTTCCAATGGTGGTGTTCTCATCTTTAGACCTTTAAAATCAGCGGGAGTTTTTATTGGTCGAACATTATTGGTAATTTATCTAAAACCCGAATGAGTCCAGCCTAATAATTTTAAACCATTATCTTCAGTAAAAGAAGCCAGATAATCCCCGATAGAACCGCTTAACACCCTGTTTACATGTTCATAATCCTTAAATACAAAAGGAACGGCAAGTGTATAAAGTTGTTTACCCTGGGATTCCATTCGACCAAACATAAAAGCTTCCATTGTTCCCAATTTAGTCATTTCAGCCATTTCGGCTTCACTTCCCAATTGGGAAGTCGGAAATATTTCGACTTTATATTTATCAGTTTTTAGCTCTATTAATTCTTTGAATACTCAAATCCCAGATGTACTGGATGTGTAGTACTATGACCATGCCCGCATCTGATTACCTCTACCGCCGAAACAGGTTGAATTACTAAAAAAGCAAATACTAAAACAACAGTGATAAATATACTTAACTTCTTCATAAAAACATTTACCTCCTTAAACGTTTTTATTAATCCCCTATCTTTTATTCATATTCTTTATTTTTCTATCTGGCCAACCATCCTCCATCAACTGGTATAATTGCTCCATTGATATAATCAGAAGCAGAGGATGCTAAAAAAACAGCAATTCCTTTTAAATCTTCAGGAGTTCCCCATCTTCCAGCCGGTATTCGCTTTAATATTTCAGCACTTCTTCCCTTATCCTTCCTTAATGGTGCCGTATTGTTAGTTGCCATATACCCGGGAGCAATAGCATTAACATTAATATGATACTGTGCCCATTCATTTGCCAGTAATCGAGTTATGCCCATAACACCGCTTTTACTGGCGGTATAAGATGGAACCCTGATTCCTCCCTGGAAGGATAACATAGAAGCAATGTTTATTATTTTACCTTTTGATTTCTGCTTAATAAATTGCCTACCGGCAGACTGACAAAGAAAGAAAACTGTTTTCAGGTTAATATCCATTACCTCATCCCAATCCTTTACAGCAAAATCCAGAGCATCAGCTCTACGAATAATTCCCGCATTATTAACCAGAATATCCAGTCTCCCAAATTCCTGTACAACTCTACCTATAATGCTATTAATAGGCTCAATTGAAAGCAGGTTTTCTTCCAGAAAAAGAAAATTACCACCAATTTTTTTTATAGCAGTCTTTGTTTGTGTCGGATCAGCCTGAAAATCGATGCCCACAATATCTGCTCCAGCTTCAGCCAATCCTATGGACATACCCTGACCGAGACCGGTTGTACATCCGGTAACCAGTGCAACTTTATTTTTCAATATAAAACCATCAAGAATCATTTTATTCCTCCTTTTTATTATTTAAAATATCCATTCCGGTACTATCCCTATTATAGAGAGCTTAATTCCAACTAACCATCCTCCTGATAAACATAGCTCCCCTATTCATATTTGAGAGAATAGCATATCTGGGAGAAATGACTGCTTATCAGGTTGATTTTTTTCTCAACTCCTTCCATCCTTCCATATGATTTATATTTTCATATAATTGAAAATTATTTCATTTTATTTGGCACAATTAATTTGTGAAATATCGTTTTTTCATTAATTCAAAGCAACTTTGGTGGATTGATATCCTAATTTAAATGAAATATTTAAGGCTTCATGCTGCACAATATTAATCAGTGAGGATATATTTTTTTAATCCTCACTGTATCACCGGTAATTCCAAGTGCAGCAGTGATTTTTTGCGCTGAATCAAAAACCGGGGCTGCAATGCAGGTTGTTCCCAGAAAAACCTCCTCGCTATCTACCGCATATCCCTGTTTTTTTATCATATCCAATTCATCCCATAACTCTTCCTTTTCGGTCAAGGTATTAGGAGTAAATTTGGGGAGGGCTATGAGATCAAGCAATTTCTTTCTGTCTTCCTCTTTCTGATAGGCTAACAATGCCTTTCCCACTGCAGGTGCGTGTAAGGGTAAGCTTGAACCTACTGCAGATCTTGTTTTAGTAGTAAATGGACTTTCAATGATGGCTAAAAAATAGAGTGTTTCTGCAAAGAGGATACCCAGATTAGAGGTTTCTTTGATTTCCCTGGTCAACTCTCTCATAAATGGCAAGGAGACTTCGCGTAGATTCCGAATATATTCCACGTTATTCCCCAATTGAAACATCCTAAAACCCAATTTATACTGTCTGGAGGAGGTTTCCCGTTCGATTAATCCATAGGCTTCCAGTGTCTTTAAGATATTAAATGCAGTGCCACTGGGAATAGGTAGGATGGCTGTAATGTCTGATAATGTGGACTTTATCCTGGCAGTCTCCATATATTCTAAAAGCTTAATAGCTCTTTCTAGGGTGGATATTCTATTTTCCTGTTTTTTCCTTGTTTTGGAATTGTTTTTCATATATATTATTCATATATATAAAATTTTTTTCACAATAATATTATACATCTAATATGAAAAACAGTCAATACTTTTTCTATGCGAATACTTTTATGATAATGTAACCTGTTAAACACCTTGACTAGATGTTACAGTTAATAAATGAGTTATGACAGATAGTCAGATGACTTAAAAATGACTTGTGCGGTATGAAAGCAGCTTAATGTAGATAGCAACAGTTTGAATATTATTCTCTTTGCTAATATTTATTCCATAATCATCATTAATATTAAATCAGACTGACCAGGATCCTTCTTTTTTTATGGTACTTAATACAGGAATTTTAAAGATATTCTTCAAAATCTTATTGAGTAAGCTAAAAGTGACGATAATACAATAGGCGGATTCTTAAGGTGGATTTTCCGTAATCTAATAATGAATTAATGTTAGGATTTGTAGTTAATATACCTAATATAGGGGCTTAATTCCTAACTCTGACCACCTTTGTTTTTGAGCAATTTAATTGCCGCATCTTCATCAAGGGATTTGCTAATCAAGAATCCCTGTATTTTATCACATCCGCAAGCGAGCAAATACTGTCGCTGCTTTTCATGTTCTACCCCTTCTGCAATGACATAGTGATCTAAGTTATGCGCCATTAAGATAATATCATCGGTAATAGATTTCTCAAGTTCAATATGCATTAGTTTATCAATAAAAGATTTATCAATTTTAATACAGTTGATATTTAACTCCCTTTCCCGTGCAAGTGAGGAATATCCTGTTCCAAAGTCATCAATAGCGATGTGAAGTCCCGCTCTTTTCAACTCACCAAGAATATGATTTATTTTCTCATAGTCTGATTCAAATACCGACTCTGTTAGCTCGATACAGATATTTGCTGGACTTACCTGCATTTCATTTATTATCTCAAACAGATTTTTACAGAAATCATTTCTCAACAGTTGAATAACAGAGATATTAATCGAAACGCTAATATCACCATATTTATGTTCCTTCAATTTATTTAGTAAGCGGAGAGCTTCCCGAATAACCTTTTCACCAATCGGAATAATGAGCTTTGTTTCCTCAGCAATAGGTATGAATTCCAAAGGTGATATCAAGCCAAGCTTGTCACTTTTTAATCTGGCTAAAGCTTCAAAACCGCTTATCTTATTTGATTTAAGATCCAGAATTGGTTGATACTGCAAAAACAGCCTATTGTCATTTTTATCTGATGCCACTTGGGTAAGTTCCAGTTTTATTTCTTGTTCACGGATTATCTGTGCTTCTAATTTTGCATCATAAAAACAAATTCCTAAGTCTCTATCATCGATATCAAATGCTCGTTCCGAGGCAATTAGAAGGTTTTTTAAAAGTTGATCGACATCACGCCCATTATCTCGATTTATTTCCACAATCCCTATTCCGCCACTAACTCTTTCAGCTGCAAGCAAGGATTCCAATGAATCGGCAATGACTTCACAGAAATCAAGGAGTTCTTTCTTATCTTGGTAGTCTTTCAAATAAAAAACAAATTGATTTTCATATGTATAAAATAATTCTCGTTTATCTGTAATATGTGTAATCAAGATGTCTACTGTATTTCTTATCAAATCCTGAGTGTAATGAAATCCATAGGTCATAGTTAATGATTGTACAGCACTCAGATTTATGTTTACAACAGCCCTTTTCTCCACTATTTTTTTCTCAGCATCTTCCGTCAGAATGTTTTCTAAATGGTATCGGTTATATAAGCCAGTCCATATGTCATGTTCACTACTATACTTGAGACTATGTTCCATTGCTTTTCTATCTGTTATATCAAGGATGATTCCTTCCAGAGCCTCTACTTCGTCATGTTCATTATAGATGCCTTGCCCCAGTTCCAGAACCCATTTCCGATCTCCTTTAGCAGTTATAATTTCATATTCATAATTAAAAGTCCGCCTTCTAGCAAGGGTACGTTCCCATTCATTCCAGAGTGGTTCCTGGTATTCCGGTGCAACTAAATCTTTATAAGGCAATTCTCTATTAGATATAAGGCTTTCCGGCGGGTAACCGGTTAATTCCAAACAACCTGCAGAAACATATTGCATTGTCCAGTTTCTATCGTAATTGCACCTATAAGCCATTCCTGGGAGATGGGAAAGAAGTACGGATTTGCTACGCTCGCTCTCCATTAAATCGGCTTCTATTTTTTTTCGCTTGGTAATATCCTGAAGCAAAGCAATATGGTTATATTGACGGCTATTGGATAAATTAAGCGAAGCCATAACCAAATATACCCAAACAATTGAACCGTCCGGTTTAATCAATCTCTTCTCCATTGTATAGCTTTCGATTTCCCCTGATTGAAGTTTATTGTAGCTCTTTAAGTCCTCTTCTAAATCATCAGGATGGGTAATAGCTGCCCAGCCCAACTTTTTTAGCTCGGTTTTTGTTCTTCCGGTAATCTGCTCATACATCGGATTTATACTGAAATAGCTATTTCTTTCATTTGTTATCGAATCACTCCCATATGAGATTGCTATACCAATAGGAGCTTGATGGAAGACCAAATCAAAGGTCAGTCCTTGTTCATGCAGTTTTTTCTCTAGCGCTTGTTGAATCCGAAACAACTCAACATGAATCTCAATTCTGACTTTCAAGGATTCCATATTAATCGGTTTCCTGATATAGTCCACTGCACCTAGTTTTAAGCCCTTTATTTCATTCTCTAGCTCATCATAGTTTGTTAATATGATGGTATGTATTCTTTTGTAACGATCCTCAGTTTTCAGTTTTGTAAGAACCTGAAAACCATCCATATTAGGCATATTCAAATCAAGTATAACCAGGTTAATATCCTCATGTTCCTCAATCTGACGCAGGGCTTCTAAACCATCGCTGGCAACTAGTACATTATATTCTCTCAGCATATTTTTGATGATTAAACGATCTGATGCTGAATCATCAACAACTAATATTTTTATTGACATCATCCATCCTCCTTCTAAAGAACAAACTCGCACTGATCGCTTTTTTAAACCAAAAATTCCATAATTTCTTCAAGTAAGTGTTGTAATAGGTAAGAAAACTTTTCCTGAAGTGGCATTATCTCATCTTCTTTTTCTTCTTTCAATACTCTCTGTAATATTACGGAAACGTCATACAAAGCTCTGGCACCGATACTTCCAGAACTTCCCTTAACCTTATGAACAATTTGAGCAGCATCCTCATATTTCTTTTCGTTTATGGCTAAAGAAAGATTATCTATAGTATCCTTGTTTTCCTTGAAATATTCATTTAAAACCAACTGATAAATTTCCGGGTCATTCCCTACATTCTTTAATCCCGCGGATTGATCTAAGACACGCATATTAATTATCTTTGTTATCCTCCTCCTCTGCAATAATATCTTTAATCGTTTGAATGAAATGATCAGGTTCAAAAGGTTTACTAATGTAATGGTGAATCCCGCTTTGCTCGCACTTTTCCCGAACTCCCAAAATAACATCTGCCGTCATGGCTACAATGGGAACGTCAGGTGATATTTTTCTAATTTCCCAAGCTGCCTCATAACCATTCATAACAGGCATATGTAAATCCATTAAAATCAAATCAATGCCATCCTTATGTTGCTGATAAAGAGCAACAGCTTCTTTCCCATCATTAGCTATAATCGATTTGATGCCAACTCGTTGGAGAAGGGACTTCGCAATCAATTGATTTGTTTTATTATCTTCTACCAGCAATACAGTGTGGTCTTTATCAAGCTTTGTCATGTTATCATCTTTATTTATAGCAGGTTGGGATGCCGATATAGCCTTCAACTTGAACATATCCAGAATTCCATTTAAAAGAATAGAGGGAATGATTGGTTTGCCGATACCGAGATTAATTCCGTGTTCATCGAGTTTGTCGAATAAATCTTCTCTCATCATCGGCAACAGCATAATAAGCTTTGGCATTTTAACAATTTTTTCATTATTCCGAAGCGACTCTATAAATTCAAAACCTCCTTCCAGAGGAGTGTCATAATCAAGAATAAATAAATCAAAGGGTTTACTAAATTTACCATCAGCAGCTTCCAGCAAGCTCAATGCACTGTCTTGTGAGCTGGTAAGCTCGCAATGCATACCAAAAGCACCCAGATAGCTGTCTATTAAATTCATACTGGCCCCTGTTTTTTCCAGTACCAGTGTCCTGACATCCTTGAAATGTTTAGCTGATACTGACAAGGTTTTTTTATACATCTCTTCCTTCTTTTTATCTATACTTAATGACAAATGAACGATAAAGGTGGAGCCTTCTCCCGGCGTACTAAAAACCTTTATTTGCCCTCCCATCATCTCGACCAGATTTTTAACAATGGAGAGTCCCAGTCCGGAACCTCCGAAACGACGGTTAATACTGCTATCTCCCTGAATAAAGGGCATAAATAGCTTATTTATTTGCTCTTCGGTCATGCCTATACCAGTATCTTCGATAGAGAAGGACAGGTGATATTTTTCATTTTCTTTAGCTATAAGTCTAATATCCAGCGAGACTTCACCGGAAGTGGTAAATTTTGCGGCATTGTTCAAGAGATTAAGAAGAATCTGTTCAATTCTCTTGACATCCCCAAAAAACCAATTGGGAATTTGGGGATCCTTGGATAGTTTCAATCCTATTTCCTGTTCTTCAATTTTATAGGATACTATGTTAATTACATCCTGAATCACCTGATCCAAACTGAAAGAGGCAATTTCAAGTTCTACTTTTCCAGCCTCGATTTTAGAAAAATCTAGAATATCATTTATTATACTCAACATATTGTTGGAAGCCTGAGTAATACGATCAATATACATGCTTTGTGTTAAAGAGATATCAGTTTTTTTAAGAAGGTAGGCCATTCCAGTGATTGCGTTAAGCGGTGTCCGGATTTCATGAGACATCCTTGCCATAAAGCTGGTTTTGAATTCATTCGCCTCATCGGCTTCTCTTTTCGCCTTTTCCAGATCAATTTGAATCTGCTGTCGCTTCTTAATTTCTTTCTTTAAGCGAATAATCCAGAAAAAAGAAACTGCCATAACAACAGCCAGGATAGAGCCGACCAATAGAATAATTCGCAGAATTGGACCATAATCGATCTCTGGTTCAAATTCAATCCACTTATTACTAATGGCAATTTTTTCTTCTTCGGTGATGTTATTAAGTGTTTTATTGATAATACTAATCAGTTCTGGCTAATCTTTACGAACAGCAAAATACAGAGCTTGTTCTTTTTCTGCTTCGAATACGATAAATTTCAAATTGGTCAGAGCATGTAAGCGCACCAGATAGCTTGTAGTAGCAAGATTGCCCACGAAGGCTTTTTCTGTACCACTTGCCACTGATGCTAATGCTGCTTCAACAGAATCATATAAACTTAAATTTATATTTGGATAAGATAACAGATAGCTGTGATGTGAACTATTTCTTTGCACTGCAACCGTTAATCCTGCCAAATCATCAATATCTGCAATGCTACTATCCGTATCACGGATCACAATAACACGTTTGAAATAGAAATAGGGTTTAGAAAAAAGAAAATGCACTTTTCTTTCTTCTGTCTTTGATATTGCTGGCAAGGCATCAACCTTTCTGGATAGAGCCATATCATAGGCTTCCGGCCAGGTTAATCCTTTAGCAATATCAAATTTTAAACCGGTTCTCTCACTGATTAACGAAAGATAATCAGCAGCGATACCCTTATATTCTTCATCCTCATCAAAAAATTCAAATGGTATAAACTTCGGATCTACAGCAAGATGAATGACAGGATGTGCAGTAATAAAATTAATCTCAGCTTCTGTCCAATCCATAGTGTTTTCTGCTGTATAACAGATGGCTACACAGGGAATTATCAGGAATGTGATAATTGTAATAAATAGGAGCAACAAATAATGAATTCTTCTCAAAAAATGTTCCCTTCTATTAGGTAAGGTTCTTATATGTAATATTGTAACACTAAATATATAATTTTATGTAATTTTTTTAATTGGAATAAGTTTTTAGTGGCTTTCCCTTCAATTATCCAGTTTGACTTGCTTTGTTGCTATTGCTTTGACAAAAGAATAGTCATGCTCTACAAACAGCATAGTCGGCTGATGCTTAAGGATTAAATCTTCAATCTGAATACGGGAAATAACATCAATATAATTTAATGGTTCATCCCAAATATAGAGATGTGCTTCCTGGCAAAGACTTCCAGCTAAACAAACTTTTTTCTTCTGTCCGTCACTAAATTCCTTCATGTTCATTTCATGCTGGGATTCTGTAAACCCTAACCTGTCAAGAACTGCTTTAAATAATGGTTCTTCCAGGGAATTTTTTTGTGTAAATTCTCTGAGGGTACCTTCTAAAAAAGATGTATCCTGCGGTATATAGGAAATATTCAATCCAGCGCCTATTCTCACCTGACCGCTATAAACATGTCTTTGACCAAGAAGCAACTTTAAAATACTGGATTTTCCGGTTCCGTTTTTCCCCATTAAAGCAACCCTGTCACCCCTGTTAACAGTGAAGCGAACATCTTTACATATCTGCCTTTTATCATAAAAAATTGACAGGTCGTCTA